>CAYRZP010000019.1:0-22414 GCA_964428885.1 uncultured Lentisphaeraceae bacterium | reverse complement strand
CTATCTCAAGAACCATGCCGCGCGCAAGGCCGAATGGGCGAACGAGCGCCTCGCCTGGGTCTCGCCCCTCGGCGGCAAACGGGAGAGTTACCGCGTGGTCGGCGACATGGTCTTGACACAGAATGACATCGAGAACGCGGTTGTCTATCCGGACGCCACGGCATCGGCCACCTGGAATCTGGATCTCCATTTCCCCGATCCTATCCACGCGGCCAAATTCAAGGAGCCTTTCCGTTCCTGCGCCTATCACCGCCAGATCCTAAAACCGTATCCGGTCCCTTTCCGCTGCCTCTACGCGAAAGACATCGACAACCTGTTTCTCGCCGGACGCCATATCAGCGTCTCGCATGTCGCCTTCGCCTTGATCCGCGTGATGCGCACGCTGGGAGCGCTGGGCGAAGTAACCGGCATGGCCGCGGCCATTTGCGCGAAACACAACATCTCGCCGCGTGAGCTGTATGAAACCCGGCTCAATGACCTGAAGACCATGATGGAACGCGGCGTGCCGCCAGCGCCCGCCTACCATCCCGGCGGCTACGGCACAGTTTACGAAGGCTACCACTTTAAAGACACGGGACACCTCGGCGTCTATCCGAAACGCAGCCCGCGTTTGGACGAGCCGAGCGTCAAGGCGCGCATCGAAGCGCTTGGCGTACAGCATCTCGAAGCAGACAAAAAAAAGTGACCATGCGCGGCGACATCAGGGCGCTCTGGTTCTGCCGTCATCCTGGTTTTTCGACCAGCCGTCCGTCGATGTGCTTGTGCAGGATGCTGGATAGAATCGTTTGGTACGGCAGCCCTTCATGCACTGCGGTCTTCTGCAAGTGAACGATGTCAGCCACACACGGCGGTTACGCCGTTGTGTGGGCTGACGGGTTGGGAATTATCTGTTCGCCGAGAGCCTTCATATCGGCCACGTCTTTTGCGCGGCCACGGGCTTTCTTGTTGACGATATAGTCTTCCCTTCCGATCACAAAAACGGGAATTCAGCCGCATAAGGGATAAAACGTGTTGAACGGAGCCGTGGCGCTCGGAAGGCGGCTATGGGGTTTGAATGCCCCTTGCGGCTTGTTTTCGTCCGTCCGGCTGCATGTTGCCGTCGCAATTCCCGATACTGGTGGCCTGAAAGGAGCCGGCATCATGGACCAGACGAGAACTGGTTGGACGGGGCGTCGCGCGGACGCGCAGTCGGCATGAAGTTGGTGTGACGCTTACGTTTTGAATAACGTCAGTTAAATACGAAACTCAAATGACCGTCAAACCGGGCGGATGAAAAACGCGCTCGCGTTCCCTTTCTCCGTGTGTTACTTTTTTACAATCAATAATACAACACAGCATTGACTCTTTATGCCGCCTGCCCCTCCCCATCTTTCCCGCAAACACCGCCCGCGCGGCATCGAGATCCTGTATGATGACCGCGACCTCTTAGCCGTCAACAAAGAACCCGGTGTCCTGACCACGGGCACGCGCCGCGACGAAGCCTTCACCGCAGAGAACGCGCTGAACAACTATGTCCGCAAAGGTTGCGCCCGGTCCAGCCAGCACGTTTACCTCGTCCACCGGCTCGGCCGCGAAACCTCGGGTGTGCTGCTCTTCGCCAAGACCGAGGAGGCTCAGCAGCAGATCAAGGACAACTGGAAGAGCACCGAAAAGTTCTATCTTGCCGCCGTGTACGGTCACCTGAAATCGCCCGGCGGCGTCTTCTCCAGCTATCTGGCCGAGAACGAGGACCAGTACGTCTACTCTGTTTCCAACCCGGGCAAAGGCAAGCTCTCGCAGACCGCCTACACCGTGATCAAGGCGACGCCGTCGCTGAGCCTCGTGAAGATCAAGTTGCTGACGGGCCACAAAAACCAGATCCGGGTGCAATTCACCGAAGCTGGCCACGCGGTGGTTGGCGGTTCATTTGCCCTCAAGCATCTCGGCATCAGCCAAGTCTTTTGTCCTGCCCGATGCGCGCTTATTGATGATGAGGTCAGTAACGGACGGAATGTGGATTTCCAGCCCCTCAATCTCGACAACCGAGGAATGGGCAAAGGCGTCTGCAAACGTTAGGCCGTCAACGGCGGTAATGATGTCGATACGGCGTGGCGCAACCCCGATTTGAAAGATGACACCTTACGTTTGGAAATCAGATTCCGAAAGCTCTCGGAGTGGAGCACCAACCCGCTTTAATGACCGCATGACGGCAGCCGCGTTTTCAGGCGAGGGCATAATCCAAATATCAATATACATCGTAGCACGAGGATATCCGTGAGCCGCCAAAGCATAGGCGCCGACCAGCAGGAACTTAACCTTTTCGGCGGATAATGCCTGTAACATGTCTTTGTAGTCTTCGTTCAGCATCGAGTTTCCTGCTCAGCGAAACGACTTCAAGTGTCAGTGGCCAGACAAATCCAATTCGCTCGCTCAACGTTCCCGGAACGAAACTGTCGTTCGTGCAGTCGGATTTGTGGCGCATGGAAATTGTCTTTTGCATATGAGTATAATGATTTCAACGTTTGGTCTCTATTTTATCAAGACCGAGAACGCTTCTCAAGACTGATCACGATGTGGTTCTTACATGGAATGAAACGGTAGTTTTTGAGAATTGGGATATCCGTCCTTAACCGCGCTCCGGTCTGAGGCAGGGCTGCCAATGTCCGAATCTTTTCAAAAATATGGGCAAGGAGATCGGCTGCGGCTTGCGGATTAAACAACTCCTCGGAAATATACCGCTTGATCTCATCCAAATCGGCAACCGCTTGCGGAGTGAACCGGATTTTGAGCATGGCTACACTCCGAGTTTCTTCATCGCCGAGTCCATGGAGACCCATCCGCATTTCCGGGCGGATTCTTCTCCCTCGGCTAAGGCGGATTTGACGCAGAATACAACAGCAGCGTATCTCCGTTTATCTGGCTAACGTCACGGCGCACCGGCGCGAGGCCCGCCGCAGGCTCACGGTACACTGGACCCTATGGTTGTGCGATCTATGTGAGCAATTCCGAGCCAGTCGAATCCGAGATGGTTCTCGCCGACTGAAGATCATTCGAGATCAAGCACGTGGCTACTGCTTTGCCCAGTTCCTCCGGTGTGGTGGCTGGTTCACCGGCGCAGCAGGTCGTTGCCATGACGATTGCCGCGCAGAACATGGTCATGATTATCTTCATCATTTCTCCGCACGTCGCCCACCATGCACGGCACGGCAGCGCCGTTGCATGAGTGGGCTGGTTAGCCTGTTTCAAAACAGATCGCTGTGGGTTCCTGTGCGTTCAAGCCGGACATAATCTGTCGTTGCCCGATAAATTAACAACCAGTCAGGACAAAGATGGCACTCTCGGTGGGCACTCCAGTTTCCGCTCAGTGGGTGGTCACGGTGCCTGACCGGCAAGGGCACGCCTTGAAGAAGAGACAGAACAACTTGCTGAAGGATGCAAACATCCATGCCGCGCCTCTTCATCCGAGCTAAGTCCTTTTCGAACTTCGTGGTCTGCTGTAGTTGTTTCACAGGTTGTCCCACTCGGCAAAGGCATCTTCGGGTGCCTCGAACGTCCTGACCCCGATATTCCGGTCGCTCTTGAGCAACGTTTCGGCGGTCGCCTTGTTGGGAATCGCGACGTCAAATGGGAGTCCTTTCCTGAGAACGACCTGCTTGAAAAAGATGCGTATGGCGTCTGATGAAGAAAGGCCGATCTGGTCGAGAACGGATTCCGCCTGTGTTTTTAACACCGGAGCGATGCGAGTGTGTAGTACGGCTGTTTTCATGGCGCCAGCGTAACACAATCGTGATACAAGATGCAAATGCTCTTTTTCTCTTTGGGCTAACGTCGTCCTTCTCGGGCGGCGCGTCAGCGACGTACCGAGCAAGGGCGTGTTGGACATCCTCTGCCGGTACGGGATGCTCTCGTAGCGCCTGACCGGCCGGTGGTCGTATACCGGGCACCGTTTCCCGCAGACCGGGCAGTCCACACGGCTTCCCTCACGTTCAAGGATCGTAACCTCCAGCGTGTCCGTGCCGCGGCTCAATGCGCTTCCTTTGTAGACAAAGCCCTTGTGAGGCTCAAGATGGTTTAGTATCGTTTCGATGCGCATCCGGTGTTGTCTGTCCTCCTTAGTATTTCAATTACCAGAAGGATACCCGGATGCGCCTTTGTTAGCCAACTTTCACCCACAGATTCTCACGAGATGCCCTGGAAGCTTTTGTGGTAGGGCAATCTGATTCTGGTCACACGCGCACTTATCCTTCGGCCAGATTCTCAAGCTTGGCCACCCCATACGTGCAGAGTATGTCGCCAGTGACATTGCACATGGTCTCGAACATGTCCAGGATCGGATTAATGCCCAGCGCCAGCGCCACGATCACAGCTGTCTGCGCGTCATTCAAGCCGAGAGCGCCCAGAATGATGAACAGCAGCATCAGGCTGCCGCCGGGTACGCCGCCCGCGCCGACCGCCGCCATGACGGTCGTGACCATAATCAAAACCAGATCGCCAATGCCCAGACGGATGCCGAACATGTTGGCCGCCAAAACCGCGAACATCGGCAGATGCACGCATACGCCGTCCATGTTGACCGTCGCCCCCAGCGGCAGCGAGAAACTCGCCAGTTCCGGGTTGACGCCCAGATTCTCTTCTGAAACCCTGATCGAAACCGGCAGGGTCGCCGCACTGGATCTGGTCACGAAAGCCAGCAGCATCGCCTCGCGTACCGCCATGATCACCCTGTACGGGTTCTGGCGCGCCACGATGGCGATCATGACCGGGTAAACCACGAACAGCAAAAGCATGATGCCGGTCGACACGCCAACGACAACTGCGACATAAGGCCCGATTATCGCCGGCCCATATACTGAGAATATCCCCATCGAAAGGAAGAACACTCCTACCGGCGAGTAGTTCATCACGAAATCGATGATCTTGTTGACCGCCGCCATGCAGGTTTCGCAAAGGTCAATCACCGCTTGGACGCGCGCCCGGCGGGCCGGATCCGCAGCCGCGTCAAGGATCAGTCGCAGGCTGACGCCGAACAGGATCGCGAAAGCGATCACTCCCATGAAATTGCCGTTGGCCAGTGCCGCGAAGGGATTCTGGAAAAGGTCCGAAAGCAGCTTATCCAGCACGTCCGCCAGCGACTTGGGTGCCTCGGCGATGGCCGACCCCGCTGACTGCGCGCCGAACTGACGCACAAGCTCCTGCCATCCCGCCAGCGAACCGCCAGCGCCCGGATTGACAAAGCAAGCCACAGCGATCCCCAAAGCGGACGCGACCGCCATAGAGGCGAAATACCACAAGACGATCTTGCCGCCGACCTTGCCGAGTTTCTTCAGCGGCAACGCCGAGGCCCCGCACACCAGCGAGAAAAAAATCGTAGGCACGACAATCATCTTCAGCATGCCGACGAAGACCGATCCGAATGGCGCGCAATAGCGCATGACCGCGCGTACACCATCCTGACTGCCGCACAGGGCCGACATCCACCACAAGCCGCCGCCGCACAAGGCCCCCATCACGAGTCCCGCCACGACGCGCTTGACCAGCGGAACCTTAAGATACGCTTTGAACAGATTCATGACTTTGTTCCTTGCCCCACCAGGATCTCGCGCTTCCCCGACTCTTCGTCCAGCTTGATCCTGACATGCAAAGCGTCTTCCGGAATGAGATCGCGTGCCCTTTCAGGCCACTCGACCGCCACCACCGCACCAGTCTCAATGAACTCGCAAAATCCCATCGCGACCAGCTCTTCCGGATCATTGATCCGGTACAGGTCCATGTGCACCAGCTTGAAGCGCGCCGTCTGATACTCCACCGCCAGCGTGAAGGTGGGGCTGGTCATGGGGCGCCGCACCCCTAAAGCCCAGCCCAATCCTTGCACGAAGGTGGTCTTGCCCGCGCCCAGGTCGCCGTGCAAGGCCACCACCATGCCGGGCGCGAGCGTTCCCGCCACTTCCGCCGCCAGCCGCCATGTCTCCTCGACCGACCCGACCGTGCGCCTGACCGCTGCCGCCGCGGGTGTCACTTTTTCAGCCATGCCACCGCCTCATCTAGAAAACGGTCAATGTAGTCATCCGTGAACGCCGAGGAATGCGGCAGGCGTATGAGCCCGGGCAGGTCAGCCGCCAGCGGCGACTTGCGGTCCAGCGGCTCCCGGGCGAACACGTCCAGGCAGGCGCCGCGCAGCCGCCCTTTTCTCAGCGCCGCAGCCAGCGCCTTCTCGTCGACACAATTGCCGCGCCCGACATTGTAGAAGACCGCTTCCCGCGGCATCAGCGCCAGACGGCGCGCGTCAAACATATTGTCAGTGCCGGTATCCGAAGGCAGCACGGCGATCACATGGTCGGCCCGGCGCAAAGCACCGTCCATCCGCTCCGCCGTGACCACCGCGTCCCCATTGCCGAACCATTCTGGCAGGCGCCCGGGCGCGTTCCGGCACACGCCGGTGACCCTGACGCCGAAAGGCTTCAACATCCTTCCGATATGCTGCCCGATATGGCCGAACCCGACAATCACCGCGTGCGTGCCGGCCAGCAGACGTATGGTGTGCATTTCAGTGCTCGGCCATAACTCGCCGCGCATCTGGCACGCTTGCGCCGTGAAAAGGCCGCGGTTGAACCCCAGCATGAGACCGAGCACGGTTTCCGCCATAATCGGCCCGTGGTGTGTGCCGCGCAACACCTTGACACGCGGGGGCGGGTCGAGCGGGAAAAAATCACGCCCGGCCGCGGGCGTGGCGATACGCCGCAACGCAGGAGCGCGCCCGAACCACTCCTGGCGGAAGGCCCACGTCACCGCAGCCTGCACCCGCGGCAGCGCCCGCTCAAAAGTCCGGCGCGTCTTGCACCAACGCACCTCCGCCGCCGGAAACTCACTGCGCAACCGCGCGATATGCCGCTGCCGGGCGCAAAAACACGGGACCGCGCTTTCCTGAAAAACCGCGATGACCTCTAACTTCATGAACAACCCCGACCCATGCCGATCTCAATCAATCTCACCGTCCAACTCCATCTTCTCGGTGTCGATCTCACCTGTGAAAACAAATTTGACCGGCCCGGTCAAGGTTAGGCCCGTGCATTTCTGATGGCGCCAGTCCCCGTCGATCACCAGCTCATAGCCGGAGGTCGTCTTGACCTTGGCCGGCAGCGTGAACTTGGCCGTCTCCACGGCCACGACCGCGCAAGCCACCGCGCCGGTGCCGCAGGCTCCCGACTCAGCCTCCACGCCCCGCTCGTATGTCCGCATCGTCATGCGGTTGGGTTTGCGCAATGCCACGAAGTCCACATTGGTGCCGTCCGGCGCGAAGGCCGGATGCAGGCGCAGCGCGCGCCCGAGCCCCTGCACGTCAACCGCACTGATATTCGGCACCTGCACCACAAAATGGGGCACGCCAGTGTTGATGAAATCACCTCGCACGATCTCTTCGCCGACCTTCAGTTCCAGGCCGTAGTTTTTCTTGCTCGGCTCGGGCATCCACACGCATACGCCAGTGCCATTGATCTGAGCGTCGACCAGTCCGCACATGGTCTCCATGGTCAGGGCGGTGCCACTGGCGCCGATTTTGTGCGCGAATGCCGCCGCGCAACGCGCTCCGTTGCCGCACATCTCCACCTCTGTGCCGTCCGGATTCAGAAAACGCATCCTGAAATCAGCTTTATCGGATTTTTGCACCAGTATCACGCCCTCGCAACCGATACCGGTGCGTCGCCCGGCTATGGCGGCCATGAGATAATGGTCTTCCCACGGCACCACGCCGGCGCGGTCGTCAATCAACACAAAATCGTTGCCGGCACCATGCATTTTCGTAAATTTAATTTTCATGGCTGAACCCTCATAGGCGTTCAAGGCAAATCACGCCCGAATATCCGCATCATGCGTGTCCGCAGATCGCCTTCCGTCTCCATCGGCATGTCCCCGCCGCCGGAGATATCCACCAGGTCGGCGAGAATATTGAGAGCCTCATCCAGCACGACATCATCCTCCGTACCGTTTTTCCGGACACCCTCCTCCTCGTTGTCCTCGATCTTGCGCATCTCGTCCTCGGCCTTGATGAGCGCCCGGCGGGCGTTGATCTCCAGCGGAACTTCTTTCTTGGCGTTGACATCCTTGACATGCCGCACCAGAGCGCAGTAACGCTTATAACGCTCGTTCCCGGCCAGCCGCAAAGCCGATTTCTCTTTCAGCGCAGGCACGAATTTTGCCACGTCCGACACCGGAATATAAAGCGCCCCTTGCACCTGTGTCCACGGCAGCGCGCCCGGCAACTTGTCCTCGCCTATGTCGAGACCCTCCAGTGTCGATGGTATTACGATGTCCGCCCCGATGCCCTTGCGTTGCGTGGACGCCCCGTTGATGCGGTAAAAACTGGCCGTGGTGAGTTTCACCGATCCGTATTTAGCCGAGCCCAGCGGGATCACGGTCTGCACTGTGCCTTTGCCGTGCGATTGAGAATCGCCGACCAGCACAGCCCGACCGTAATCGTGCAGGGCGGCCGCCACAATCTCCGACGCCGAAGCCGACGCCCTGTTGACCAGCACCACCATCGGCTTCCGGAAAGCCACGGCCGGATCCATGTTCGGCACTGGCAGCACGACGATCTTGCGCGTTTCGCGCACCTGCACAACCGGACCGCTGCGGATGAAGAGCCCTACCAGCGTGATGGCCTCGCGCAAAGAACCGCCACCATTGTTACGCAAATCCAAAACCATTCCGGCCACATTCTCGCTGTTGAAAGATGCCAGCAGTTTGGCGATATCAAAAGTCGCGCTGCGAAAACCCACTTGCGACGGCCGCTTATCCATGGTGCCGTAAAAGGTCGGCAGCCTGACCACCCCTACCTTGCGCGAACTGCCGTCAGGCATGCTGACACGCGCCACCCTGCCGGTGGCCGCCTGCTCTTCCAGCCTGACCTCGTCGCGCATCAGATCCACCGTTTTGGTGGTCGTGCCGCTAGGATCAGACGCCGGTATGACGCTGAGCACGACCTTGGTGCCTTTCTCGCCCCGGATCTTGCGCACCGCCTTGTTCAACGGCAGATGCACGATATCCTCGATCGGGCCATTGCCCTGCGCGACCCCGATAATCTTGTCGCCCTTGACTAGACGTATCGGACGCTTGTCGCGGTCTGCCGGGCCGCCGGTGATGACTTCGGAAATCAGGGCCATGCCGTCTTCAGAGCGCAACTGGGCACCGATGCCGCAGAGCGACAGGTTCATGTCGATGTCGAAATCTTCCTTGCGCATCGGCGACATGTATTCCGAATGCGGATCATAGGCCGTCGCGATCGCGCTCAGATATCGCTGCAGTACGGCCTCCTCGTCAATGTCCTGAACCACGATCATAAGTTGCCGATACCGTTTTGTGATGTTTTCCTCATGCGTCAAGACCGGCTTTGCGGCAGTCGCCTGCGCGTCCTCCGCTTTCGGCTTCTCCGCTGCGGATGTTTTGTTGGTGGCGGCGGCCATATCGAGTTCCCGTCCTATCTCCTGCACCAGATACTCGTTCTTGATCCGTTTACGCCAAAGCTCATCCTGCTCGCCCCGGTCATTCGGCCACGGCGCGTCTTTGCGTTTCCATATGAAGCTTTCGTCCTGGTCCAGCGAGAACCCGCGCCCAAGCAGGTTGGTGACGAACTGATAACGGTCCTCGATGCGTTCCCGGAAAACACGGTAGACTTCATAAGGGAATGCAACATCGCCCTTTTTGACCGCGTCATCTATGTTCAAGCGCATGCTTTCGAAGGCTTCGATGTCACTCCGCAGGAAATAGCTGCGGTCGAAATCAAATGAGACAATCAGATTGGTCCAGGCTTTCGCGGAAATGTCGTCGTTCAGATCGACCTGCAACAAATGCTTGTCCTGCAAAAGCTGTGACACTTTTTTCGCGACCTCGCCGTAGTGCGGTTGCGGCAACGGCTGCGCCCCAGCCCAAAAACCCGAAAAAGCACACATCAGGAAGGCGAAACCCCAAAACCGTCCGCAACCCCAATTGCCGTTTAACTTTATCATGAGTCTTTATGCTCCATAATCAACACAATCCTCTCCTTGTCGTCTGCCGACAGGCGTCCGGCATGTTCAAGAATCGCAGAACGCAGACGCGTGGCGTTGCACACCAGCGTGTCACCTTGCCGACACAGTCCCGGCCCAAATGTTTCACTCGCAAAACACACCGCCGGCATCAACCCCAACTCCACATCGCCCATCCTGTCGGCAAGGAACGCCTCCAGCGACAACGCGGCCGCGCGCACTTGCGATAGCGGCGAGCGGTCAGGACGGGCACCGTCCACAAGCAGTTCGCCGTCCTTAAGCTCAACCCGGCCGGACCAGCATTTGGTCTCGACGACGAAAACGCCGTTGTCACCGACCACCACGTGATCTATGCCGCGTCCGGTGCGTCCGAAATCGTGGAAGACATGATAACCGCCAGGCAGGTCCGCGAGCAGCGCCGCCACGGTCTCCTCGCCCCGGGCCCCTTTGAAGAAGGCGCCTATGCCGGCCATGCCGTCGCGCGCAGCCCATGCCAGGAAAGCGGCCGCCAAAACGAACCCGGCCCCGGCCATGGCCAAAGACATCCTGGGCATCACCGCGCCGCAGAAAACCCCGCACGCGAAAATCGCCGCCAGCAATGGCCAGATCGCCCGAATCACGCCGCGCGCGCGCGCGGTCTCTCCGGGCACTCCATGTATAACGGCTTTATTCGGGGCATTCATTAAACACCTTTGATTTTCGCCTATTGTCACAGCAGATGCAATCAAGATATTCCCAACCGCGCCAGTATGTCTCCGGCCATCTTTTCAGGCGTCAGTCCGGCATCCGCAAGCAGTTCTCCGGTAGTGCCCTGCCCTATGAACGCGTCGGGCCAGCCGTATGACACCACCTGGCATCTTTCTCCGCACGCGGCCAGCGCCTCTCTCACGGCAGAGCCGAAACCTCCCGCCAACGCGCCGTTCTCGATCGTCACGATCAGCGCGGACGCGCTGGCCTGTTCCCTCAATTTTCCGACATCCAGCGGTTTGACGAAGCGCGCGTTGACGACCCCGGCGCTGACCCCGGCCGCCGCGAGCCGTTTAGCCGCCGCGGACGCCAAAGGCAGCATGTCGCCCAACGCCCAGAACCAGACCGGGGCGCCGCTTCCACATGGCGGCGCAGACACGGTCTCCGCCTCGCCCACATGCAAAGGCGCCGCGTCCATCGAAAAGTCAACTGCAGGCACTGGATCGCGCGGGTAACGGATAACTGCCGGCCCGTCATGACGCAACGCCGTTTTCAGCATCGACACCAGCTCCGACGCGTCTTTGGGCTGCATAATCACCAGATTGGGCAGGCACCTCAGCATCGGTATGTCATAGATCCCGTGATGCGTCGGCCCGTCACTGCCAACAACCCCTGCCCGGTCGACGCAAAAAAGCACCGGCAGATTCTGCAGGCAGACGTCATGCATCACCGGATCAACCGCGCGTTGCAGGAATGTGGAATAGACCGCGAACACCGGACGGAACCCGGCCGCCGCCAAGCCGGCAGCAAAAACGACCGCGTGCGACTCGCAAATTCCAACGTCGAAGAAACGGCCGGCGTGCCTGGCCGCGAAAGTCTCAAGCCCGGTGCCCGCACACATGGCCGCCGTGATCGCCACAATCGATCTGTCTTTGTCCGCCAACTCCGTCAAAGCCTCGCCGCAAACCAGGGAATAACTTTGCTTGGCCGCAGGCGGGCATTTGGCTTCAATGTTGAACGCGCCGACACCGTGCCAGTGCACGGGATTGCGCTCCGCCGGCCGGAATCCGCGGCCTTTCTGCGTCGCGACATGGATCAGCACCGGGCGCTTGTAATCACGCGCCGAAAACATGGCGTTTTCCAGAGCGTTAAAATCGTGCCCGTCGATCGGACCCACATAGCGCAGGCCGAACTCTTCGAAGAACGCGTTCTGCAGCCATAAACTCTTGATCGCCTGCTCGACGCGGTGGTAGAAACGCCGCAGGAAAGTCATGTGCAGGCGGTGTCCGGCCGCCTCGGCCGCGGACTTGATCCGGTTGTAGCGCACGTCAGCCAGCATGCGCCCGAGCCTTCTTGACAACGCCCCCACATTCTCGGATATCGACATCTCGTTGTCGTTCAGGATCACAATCAGTTTGCTGTCCGCATCCGCAAGGCTGTTCAGCGCCTCCAGCGTGATGCCGTTGGTCATGGAGCCGTCCCCGATCACCGCCACGACCTGTCCGTCTGTCGCCATGCGGTCGCGGGCCACCGCCATGCCGATCGCCGCCGAAAGCGCCGTGCCGGCGTGGCCGGCCACAAACACGTCAAACAGGCTCTCTTCGGGTTTTGGGAAGCCGGAAATACCGCCCCGCTGCCGCAAGGTGCCGAAACGCTCCCGGCGCCCGGTCAACAGTTTCCATGTGTAGGTCTGATGCCCGACATCCCAGATGATCTTATCGCGCGGCGGAGAGAACACCCTCAGCAAGGCGATGGTCAGTTCCACCACGCCCAGGTTGGACGCCAGATGCCCACCCGTGGAACTCACGGTTTCAAGAATCGCGCCCCGCACCTCTTCAGCCAGCGCCGGCAGCCGCGCCGCATCAACGCCCTTGACATCTTCGGGTGTGTTGATTTTATCCAGAATCCCGCCCATCAGCCCGACCTCGCTAATCGTCACGCCCCAGCGCTTTGCGGCGCGCCAAAATCTGTAACGTTGTGCTGTTCTGCCCGAAACAGGGCACCTCTTGAGCTAAATCGTAATTCTTGCCCAGCAGGCTCAAGAATAACTGCCGGTCTTCAAAGGTCACCTCGTTCATTACCGGCGCGCTCACGGCAAACCCGTACCCGCTGTAAGCCGCCACCGCAGCGGGAGCCGCGGCCAGCAGCACGGTCATGCGGCTTTTATTCATGACATGCTGTTTCAAGGCCTCCGCATCGCTCAACGCCGGAAAATACGAAAACGGCCCCATTTCAAGACCGGACGGCACCGACATCCCGGCCTCCACCGCCAAATAGGTGTCTTGCGTCAAAAGCACCCGGTCTCCGCCGGACAACGCCCGCACATCCCGAGCAACGCCGCGCAACAGCGCCAGATCCGGGACTTCACGCCGCACCGCCCAAAAACGGTCTTGCCTGACCACGAACCACTCTTGCAATAAAGGCGATGAGCAACTGGCCGCCAACGATAACAACACCGAGAAGAGGCAGACCTGGCCGCGCCTTAGTTCAGAAGCCACGCCGTTGACGATCCGCCCCGCCAGCGCCGCGGCCAGAAGCCCCATCACCGGCACATGATAGTCGTCGTAAGGGTAAGGGCTGCTCATCTGCACCACGAATACCGCGCCGAACGCCACCGTCCAAAGCCACGGCCATACTCCGCCGCTAAGCTCTTCGCCAGCTACCTCAGCCGGCCTTGCCCTGCGGCATCCGCCCCGGCAAAGGAATACCGCATATCCCGCCATAAGCGTGGCGACCGGCAGATACGCGCGCAGCGTCCGTGACAGCGACCCCGCGATCAGCATGAGGTCGTGGCCGCCCCGCGCCGCATGGAAACTCTGGCTGAAAACGAACTGCTCGCGCGCGAACAACAGCGATGGCCCGTACACCAGCGCCAAGCCCACCCCGCCGCCCAGCGTGAACCAGAAAAACGCCGCGCCGGTCCTGCGCCAAGTTATAGCCAGCACCAGAACCGTAACCGGCAGCAAAGCCCCCATCGAAAGCCTGGTTCCCGCCGCCAGGGCCACCAGCAGCCCGGCCGGCAACGCCCACATGCACGACATGTTCGAGCGCGCGCGCCTTTGACGCGGCAGGCACAACGTCAGCAGCCAGTAGCCGCCCAGCAAAAGACATGAAGCCAATGCGTAGGTTTTCGGTATCGCGGTGAAGTAAACGTGATACAGGTTGCAGGCGGTCAGGGCAAAGGCCATGACCGATGCCTCCGGCGCGCGCCGCGCAGGGACCGCACGCCCCGCTAGCCCCGCGGCAAAACAACAGCCCGCCAGCCCTAAAACCGCTGTCAGAACGCGTCCGCCCAAAACGCCGGCCGCAGCCCATGCCCGGTATAACAGCCCGTACGCCAGAGGCATCACCGGCCCTTGCGTGAAAAAGAAATCGCGGTAAGGCCGCTTGCCCTCCGACACCAACCGGGCCGCATAAAGATACCAGCCCTCGTCCTGATTCAGATTGCCGAACCATACGGCAAGAATATACATTCCGACAGCCGCGCACACTGCCGTCGCCGCGCCCGCAGTCACCAACCATCTGTTACCTCTGCCTTGCGTCATAAAACCGCCTGCGACATCATGTCCCCGCGCCGCCTCGTCCCCTTTTCCGCAAAATCTCCCGCAACTGCTCCGTGCCGACCTGATAACCACGGCCGCACATCTGGCAGAATATCTGCGCAGGGCGATCTTCAATAATCATCGCCTCCAGATCGCCGGGAGGCATTGCCGCAAGCATCCCGGCCACCCTTTCAGACGAACAGCGGCAGGCAAACCGCAAACGGAAAGGCGCTTCGAACACACAGTCTGCCAACCCCACGGTCTCGCAGACCGTCCGCAATGAGGCCGCGCACTCAAGGCATTCCAGCAGCGTGCCGTCTTCAAAATACCGCGCGATCCTCGCGAACACGGCATCGTCGCCGTCCGGCAGCTTCTCCACCATCAGGCCGCGCGCGCCGTCAATAAAACCACCGTATGCCATAACCGCGATCTGCACCAGCGCCGGCCGCTGCAGCGACTGCCGGTAATACAGCTCCAGACAACGCGTCACCGACGCGGGCGACATGCTGGTGGCAGCGCTGGCGAGTATGCGTCCGGGCACTGAGCGGATTATCTGAATTTCGGCCTGGTCTCCCAACGCGGCCGAGACATCAAGCTCCTCGCAAGCGTCCAGATCGTTCATCACCTTCACGTTCGTGTAGCCCCGCAGACTGCCGTCGGCGCCCGCTTCCACCAGCAGGCCGCCCACCGGCCCCGACACTTTCAGACGCAAAGTCACTGTCTCCGATTCCGCAGTCAGTTCAGACCCCAGCAAAGCCACGCCCGCCAAGGCCTCGGCCTGGATCATCCCCGCGGTCGGCCCGCAAAGATGGCTGCGCTCCAACTCCCGCGCCGAATCCGTGACCTCCGCCTGCACGAAACGTATCTTGCCGGAAGGCGAAAACGCCGCCACCCGGCTGTCCGCTGTCTTGGCCATTATCATTCCGCAAACCTGTCCCTACCGCTCTTCCCGCTCATTGCTTCTCGTTTAACTCCAGATCCTTGCCGGCAACTTCATCGGCGCTCAAGCCTCCCGCTTGTTCTTTTCCTGAACCCTGACTCCTGAACCCTGACTCCTTTTTTCTGCTTCCTTCTTCCCCTCCCCGGCCTGCTGCCGGACCTTTTCAGCGAACAACTGGCGCAAAACCTCGATGCGCCGCAATTGGCGGTCCAGCGCCCACAGCACGAAATGCCAAGACTTGGTGAAATTATAACTTTTGTGCAACTGCGGGTCAAATGCGTCAAACTGCTCGCGGCGCACCGAATAGTTCCAGTGCATCTCGCGGGTCTTCATCTCAAACCCGTCGAAAAAACGCTCGGCAAGCTGCTCCAGCCCGACCGCCTCTTTGTGCTTCAGCCAATAGCCGTAGAGCACCCGCGCGTAAGCCTGGAAATAAAAATCGAAGAGCGCGTTAAGGTTGTCTTCGGTCAAAGACAGGTCCGGCCAGCCGAAACTGCCGCGGATCGAGCACAGCATCACACGCAACGGCATCTCGCGCTTGCTTTTGATGTCGTACCCGAACTCGAAAATCTCCTTGCCCTCGCCGAAGCGGCAGCGGGCCGGGTTCTGCAGGTATTTCTTGAGCGCCAGATTCTGCGCTGCGGCATTGCCCAGCAGCGCGCCCAGCGCGAACACCACCTCCGGATCCTCGCCCGCCTCGCTGCCGCCGAACTCGCCGGCGCGCTGGAACATCCGCGCCGGTATCTCGTCCAGCGGTTCTCCCGGGCAACGGTTGCGTATGAAAAAATTCATCTCGTGCCCGGCCTTGCTGTCAAGATGCGTCAGCAGGCGGTATTCGCCGAAACCCACCCCCAGCGCCTTGCAAGCGTGTACGCGCGCCAGCATGTAACTGCCGTAACCCGGCTTTTTCAGCGCCAGCCGCTTTTCAATCAGGCTGACGCACAGCGGTCGGCGGTTGGTCTTGAAGACGATCTCGCGCGTCACACCCTCGCCGACCGAAAGCTTGTTGGAGGCGTCACTGGCCGAACGCACCTCGTAAATGTTGACGTACTCGACGACCTCGTCACGGCTCATCATCTGCTCAACATTGGCCAGCAGCATGCGCGTACGCGGGTCGGCGCCGGGATGGAAATCGGGCCGCCCGCCGCGGAAGGTCGCGCCCGGCAAAGCCGTGCGGCGGTCGTCAAAGGCCGGCGTGACGGAATCGCCCGCACCATAGTAGATTTCGCCCGTCAGGTGCATATACATGGTTTCGACAAAGTCGTCGCTCTCTTCATCGCCAAGCTCGGGACGCTCCAAGGCCGCCTTGAACAACTGGCCGACGGCATGGATGCGCCCGACGACCTCCGCGCGCGTCACCCTTTTCAAGGCGATCGCCTCCATCAGCTTCTCTAGTTCCGGCACGATGCGCTCAAAGGCTTCGCCGCGCCGCAGCCCGAAAAGTTCAATCTCGTTATGCCCGTGGAATTTGGGAGTCCGCATGCAAGAGCGCACGTCACGCTCGAAAATCGAAACCAGTTCGCGCAGACACTCGACAAACCGGCCGTAATCCTCCGACGCCAGCAGGCATAAGTCATTGAACTCCTTGTAAGCCAGGAAATGCACACCCTTGGCGCTGTGGTAGTAACGCAGGCACGAGTTTATGCGGGTGCGGCTGGCATTCAGCGCGGCATCCATCTCACGACGCGTCCAGGCCA
Source organism: uncultured Lentisphaeraceae bacterium (assembly GCA_964428885.1). Lineage (GTDB taxonomy): Bacteria > Verrucomicrobiota > Kiritimatiellia > RFP12 > UBA1067 > JAQVQN01. The sequence continues at coordinate 5,553 of CAYRZP010000019.1, read as the reverse complement.
GAGTCTTGACGCGCCACTCCTGCCCGAGTCTGCGGTAATAGTCCAGCGCGGAATCCGTGCGCTCGGCCATGATCACCTCGTCCAGCCCCAGCCCGACCCGCTGCAGCCACTCGTCCGCCGCTGTGACCAAGCCGGTCGGCACTTCGCGCTGAGTCAGCTCGATGACACCGTTGACGACATTGGCGCAGATCACCTTGCCTTGCATGACCTTGCTGCGGCGCGCTGCCGGCAAGTGTGCGATGTTCCATAACTGCCCCGAGAGCAGCGGTATCGCCGCCACCGTGTGGTTGCCGGTCGTGAGCGTCATGACATAACCGACAGCCCCCTTGACCAAATCCGCCTTGCGCGCGATCAACACCGGCAAATGCGCGTCCAAACTTGTCCACACGTCCTTCTCAAACACAAAGGTGTCGGCCCCCCAGTCAAACCCTAGGAAAACACGCTCAGCGCCGAAAGTCCTGACTGCCACATGCTCCGCTTTGCGTCTGGCGGTCTTCCTGACGCGCGCGATAAAATTTTGAATGGTCTTTCTCATGTGAACAATCAGTCAACTCCGCCGCGCCGTCCCGCTCTCACCGGCCCAAACGCTTCTGCTCCCGGTCGATCAGATCTTCCGCCAGACCGCCGACGGCCTCATAGCCTCCTTGATCCGCCGCATCCAGCAGGTTTTCCAACGCCGGCATGATGAACCGCGTGAAATCAGACTGCCCGACCGAGGCCAACCGTCCGAAAGCGCCCAGCGCCTGAACCAGCCGCTGCACCGCCCCGTCATGGATCAGGCCGGCCGCTCCAGCCGCGGGCAGGCACTTCTCATATTCCGCAGCCAACCGCACTTTTAAAGTACTGTCAAGCTTAACATAAGGGTCGTACAAAAGAGAAGCCAGATCATAGGCCGCGGCACCCATGCGCATGCCTTGGAAATCAATGAAAACCAGGCGCCGCCCTTTGAACAGGATGTTGCTGGATTGAAAATCACGGTGAATCAACACCTGGACAGACCGGCCCAGACGTTCCGCCGCCGCGCCGAGCTCGCTCCTGACGGGCGCCGGCAAGGACGCGTATCCGAAACGGCGCTTCAGCAGATGCTCTTCAAAAAGCGCGTGTTCCCACGCGTACAGCTCCGCGTCAAACGGCGCTTCCAGCGCCATGCCCGACTGCGCCGCCCGCCGGGTGCCCTCGCCGTGCAGGCGCGCCAAGGCCTTGACCGCCGGGACATACCAGCGCATAGCCTGCGCAGGGCACGACCGCATCCTGTCCGCCAGCGAGACGTCGCCGCAATCCTCCAGCGCCATGCCGCCGCGCTGCGGCAGATCGGCCAGCACCTCCGGCACCGGCACGCCGGCCGCCGCCAGAAAACGCGCGTGCCCGCCATACAGCCGGTTCTCACGCCGTTTTTCGGAATACGTTATGACTATCGCCGAACGCTCGCCGTCATACACACGCCAGAACGCGCGGTCCGAACCGCGCTCGCCTAACGCGGACGCCGCGACCGAACTCGGACGCCACCCCATGGCCGTCACCGTTTCGGCGACCACAGGATCTCCGGTCTCGTCAGCCGCCACGCAGACCACCCCGCTCAATCTGCCGCCCAATGTGCCGCCGGCCGCCACGCAGCCCTTCAGAACACTCCCAGGCATAACGCGCACGCCGCCCAGCAACACACTGTCTTCGATCACCGCGTCCGGCGCGACCTCCGCCGCATCAGCCACAAAAGCGAATCTCCTGCCTTTGCCTTGCCGCCCGCCGCTCCGGCGCGCCCCGCCCGCCGCCGGGAAAAGACCCGCGGCCGCCGTCTCCCGGTGTATCCGCAGATACGCCTCCGGTGTGCCCGCGTCATCCCAGTAACTGCCCGGCTGCGCCACCCCGTCCACGAAAAACCCCTGCCCCAGCGCCCGCTCGTACGCCTCAATGATCGAGCAGACCTTGTTCTCAGGCAGAAAGTCGAAAACCTTGGGAGAAACCAACTGCACACCGCAAAAGGTATAGGTCCCCGGCACACCCGGCGTGGGGCTGCGGAAACAGGTGACGCGTCCGCGCCGGTCGGCCTCGACCGTGCGCGGGCCCTTCTTCGGCTCCAGCCACGCCGCCGCCAGCCCGCCGCCGGTTTCGAACGCCGACAGCAGCGGCGCAGCCTCCAGCTTTGCCGCTATGTCGGCATTGACCAGCCAGAAAGGGCCTCCCTCCAGAAACGCGCGCATCGGACGCAAAGCCCCGCCCGTGCCCAGAAGCTCCGGCTCGTGCGAGAACCGCAACTGCAGGCGCGAAGCGCGGGCGGCCAGATACTCCCTGATCATCTCGGGCCGCCAGTGCAGGTTGACCGCCACCTCCCTGACCCCCCAAGCCTCAAGCATATCCAGAACCCGACCGAGCAGCGGCACACCCCACAAAGGCAGCAGCGGCTTCGGACGCGACATGGACAACGGACGTAAACGCGTCCCAAGCCCGGCCGCCAAGACCAAAGCTTTTTCAGGCGCGCCGCTCATTCTACCGTCCCGCCCCGGCCGCGTTCGATCTCGACCGCCGCGGAACGCAGACCGGGAACGGCGCCGGCCTTCTCGACCCGCACCATGACCTCCGTGACCCGCGGGTCCTCCAGACAGACCTGCGCCGCCAGCTCGGCCGCGCGCTCGATCATGCGGCATCGCGCCGCCCGCACCTTACGTCGGATCGCATCCGCCAAAGCCGCATAATCCACCGTGTCGCAAAGCGCGTCGCTGGCACCCGCCGCCCGCAGGCCGCAGGTCAGAACCAGATCCAGCATTATGCGCTGCTCGCGCGCGCGCTCCTCGGCCCTGTCGCCGATCACGCATTCGATCTCCAGCCCGTTAAGCCGCAGCCGGTCTCTGTTTCCGTTTATCGCGCTCACAAGCGTATCCCCATTCAAACCCGTCCGTCAGAACGGCCGGTTGGAAAACCGCGACTGCCGCTGCATTTTCACCTTCGGCTGCTCAAGATGCAGCGCGTACCATTCATCGCCGAAACCGGCGTTGGAGAAATGCCCCACCCGGTTGTTGGCCAGATGCTCGCGGTTTTTCTTCAGCGTGTCGTGATCCGTCTTCTCACAGGCTTCGATCAGCACCTTGTACGCGCCGTCAACGTCGCCCCGCTGCACCAGAATCCATGAGTAAAGGCCATACAAAAGAGACCCCTGCCCGTAACGCAAGCGCGCGGTGTGCTTCTTGAACAGCTTGTCCGCGCCATCCTCGCCCTTCATGTGCAAGCGCGCGATCTTGATCGCCGCCATCATCGGATCCAGGATCAGCGCCCGCGGCATCAACGCGTCCACCATCTTGAAATCATGCGTCATCCAGTAAAGCTGCAACTGCAGTGTCGACACTTGCCGCCCCATCAAAGGCGCCCACAGCTTGTAACGCGACATGCCCTTGGTCGCCTCCAGCGCCTTGTCAACGAAAACCCGCTGCTCGCGTTCGATCTCCGCCTGCGCCTGTTTGATGCTGCCCGGCGGACGCGTCTGCCACTGGTTGACCTTGTGACGCAACCGTTTCTGGCCGTCCTCCAGAATCTTCTGCACCGCGCCCATGGCGGCCTTCACCCGTCTCTGGATCAGATACCCGGAGATCCCCTGCCCGGCCAGGAACGCCAGCACGCCCCACATCACAGACCAGCCCCAGGCCGCCGTGTCCGTGCTGCCAAGACCAACCGCCAGCAATATGCCCAGAATCGCATTCAACAAAACTGTCAACATCAGCCTCTTCTCCTTATCAAACTTGCGCGTTGAACGTTGAACGTTGAGCGTTCAAGTCGCCCTTCCGTTCGCCAGCGCTTCGCGCGCGGCGCGCTAAATTTATAACCCCTGCCCCTCGCGCAGCCTTCCCGCCACCCGGCGCAGGCGCGCGCACACCCGCCCGCGCCCCAGCAGCGCCAGCATCTCGAACAGCCCCGGCCCCTCGGTCAACCCCGACACCGCCACCCGCACCGGATGCACCAGCGCGCCCAGCCCGGCTCCATCGGCCTCGGCCAGCGCCGCCAGCGCCGCATGGGCCGCATCCGCCGTGAAATCCGGCAGCGCTTCGTAAACTCCCGCCACCTTCTCAAGCAGGTCTGACACGCCCTCGACCTTGAGACGCTTTTCCACGCCCTTGGCGTCGAAACCGTAATCTTCTGTGAAAAAATAGGCGCAGTTTTCAGGTATTTCCCTGTAAAATTTAGTCCGCACCTGCATCTGCTCCAGAATCCCCGGCAGGTCCGCGCCCGCGGTCTCCAAGCCCGCCGCCCGCACCCGCCTGACAAACTCCGTCTCGAAAACCTCGCGCGGCTGACGCCGGATATACTCGCCGTTCATCCACACCAGCTTTTTCATGTCGAAACGCGCCGCGCTCGACTTGCAGCGGTCCAGCGTGAAGAGCTCGACCATCTCCGCGCGCGTCAGAACCTCGCGATCGTCACCCGGCGCCCAGCCCAGCAGCAGCAGGAAGTTGAAAAGCGCCTCCGGCAGGAAACCTTGCTCGCGGAACTCGCCCACAAACGCCGCGCCGTCACGCTTGGAATAGGGCTTGCCCTGATTGTTGACGATCATCGGCAGGTGCGCATAGCTCGGCACCGGCGCGCCGATGGCCTTGAACAGCTCGATGTGCTTGAAAGTGTTTTCGACATGGTCGTCGCCCCTGATGACATGCGTGATCCCCATGTCGACATCGTCCACCACATTCGCCAGATGGAAGACCGGCGTGCCGTTCGACCGCACGATCACGAAATCCTGCGTGTCTTCGGCCTTTTTGCGCAGCTGCCCTTTGACCAGATCCGAGAACTCCAGACGTCCTTCTTTGGGCATGCGGAAAATCACGCACTCGTCGCCGCCGCCCTTGGCTTCGCGGTAGGCCAGCCCCTTGCCCAGCAGCTCTTCCGCCACGGCGAGGTGCCGCTCCGTCTGCCGGCTCTGGTACGTAGCCGGCTCGTCATAATCCAGCCCCAGCCACTCCATGCACTCCAAAAGCGTCGCTATCGCCTCCGGCGTCGAACGTTCGCGGTCGGTGTCCTCCACGCGCAGCAGGAATTGGCCGCCCTCATGCCGCGCGAAAAGCCAGTTGAAGATCGCCGCACGGATATTGCCGATATGCACATGCCCGGTCGGGCTGGGCGCAAAACGCACTCTAACAGACATCACACACTCCTTGAATCCATCCGAAAAGGCCGTATATCTTACCCTCCCCGCCCGAGATTAACAATCTTCAATCACCACACTCCGCCGCAGCATAATTTTCTTAAAAAACGTGTTGACAATGGCCTTTGGCAAGCAAAAGGCATTATTCCATAGCGAATATCCTCGTCTCCTCCGCCAACTTTAGCGTTGAGCGTTCTCCCCCCTGTCCCCATGCCGCAATAACTCCGCCCATCCCCAACTAATGCAATAACGCACTCCCGCACTAATGAACTTCTCCGCACCTCGCCATTTCGCCCTGTCTTCAGGCCGCGATAATCCCAACCGCCAGAGAAAATCGCCTTGGCATTTTGCCGGCAGGTCTCGAAAACCGCGCTTTACACCAAGCAAATGCGCGATGAAAACTCCTGCCCGTAAACTGAACACGAAGACCG
>CAYRZP010000018.1:15525-22461 GCA_964428885.1 uncultured Lentisphaeraceae bacterium | reverse complement strand
TCGTGTGCGTGGGCTTCGGCCCGGCCACCGCCGGTTTTCTGACCACCCTGACCGGCGCGATGCTGAATCCCGACGGGACGCCGGCCTTTGAAAGCAAGGTCATGCCGGGCATGCCGCTGCAGATCCTATGTTACGAACGGGCGGACGACATCGGCTTCGGCGTCTCCGGCATCGTCACCAAAGGCCGCCACATCCGCGCCTCGTTCCCGGATCTGGATCTGGCGAAGGAGATCCCGAACGCGGCGGAGGTCGGGCACGAGTCGGTTGCCTACCTCTTTGACACTGCGGGCGCGAGCCGCCGCAGCGCGGGCACGCGGTTCATGGACGGCGTCTTCAAATACGGCCGGTTCGCCATGCGCAAGGCGCCTTGCGCCACGGAACTGCCGTGGACACCTCCCTTCTTGCGCAAGGAACACGGGCTGGTAATGTCCATGGGAAATTTCATGTCCTGGTGCGGCGCGCGCCTGATGGGATCCGGCCTGGCGCAGATCTGGCCGGGCACGCCGGTCAGCGCCCCGCTGCTGGAGGGCGACCGTGTTGTCGGCGTGCGGCTGGCGGACCAGGGCGTGGACAAGAAAGGCAATCCCGACCCGGCGGCCTACATGCCCGGCATGGACGTGCGCGCGCGCCTGACCGTGGTAGGCGACGGCCCGGTCGGCGCGGTCGGCCGTAAGCTCGACCGCCATTTCGGCCTGCCGCAAGGCCACCACCAGCACGACTGGGCCGTGGGCATGAAGGCTGTGGTCGAGCTGCCTGCCGCCTGCGGACTGCAAGCCGGCACGGTCATACACACACTGGGTTATCCCGAACCTGAAATCTTCGGGTTCCTATACGTCTATCCCGACCGCACCGCCTCGCTCGGCATCTTCGTGCCGTCCTGGTTCGATTCGCCGGTGCGCACCAGCTACACCTACTTGCAGCACTGGATGCGCCATCCCTACCTGTGGCGCCATATCGAAGGCGGCACCCTGCGCTCTTGGGGAGCTAAGTCCCTGCAGGAGTCCGGCATGCGCGGCGAGCCTTATCTGGCCGGCGACGGCTACGCGCGCATCGGCGAGGGGTCCGGCTCGACCAACGTGCTGACCAACTCCGGCGTGGACGAGGCCTGGCGCAGCGGCGTGCTGCTGGCCGAGGGCGTGATTAACCTGCTAGAAAAAGACGAGCCCTTCACCAAGGCGGCGCTGACCTCCGCCTATGTCAAGCGCCGCCGCGCGGACAAGCTCGACGCCGAGCTGCAGGCCGCCAGAAAGGCGCGCGACGGCTTCAACAAAGGTTTCATGCTCGGCATGATGGGCACAGGCATGACCGGCATGACCAACGGTACGCTCAACCTCGCGGTCGAATCCTGCCCGCCGTCGCGGCGCATACCGACGCTCGAGAGTTATTACGCCGGCCGCATCGCGCCCGAGAAGCTGGCCGAGGCGGTCGGCGCCTGCGCAAAGGCCAGGCAGCCGCTGCACGACACCCTGATGCGGCTGGCGGGCTGGCCTGAGATCCCATTCGACGGGACGCTGCTGATGTCGCACCAGGACGTGCTCTTGAAGGGCGGCAAGGTACAGGCCGCGGCCGGGTTCGCCGACCACGTGACCTTCGCCGATACCGCGCTCTGCGCGGACTGCAAAGAGCGCACCTGTATCGAGATCTGCTCGGCCCAGGCCCTGATGCCCGGCGAGGATGGCGCGCCGCCGGAGTTCGACCGCGAGAAGTGCGTACACTGCGGCGCCTGCGTCTGGAGCTGCTCCAAGGCCCTGCCGACAGACCCCGAGCGCGCCAACGTCGAGTTCGGCGCGGGCTCCGGCGGCCTGCACTCCAACGAGAACTAAGAGTGGTACGACGAACGGCGACGGGAGGGGCAAGCGTCTGCTTGCCCGGGTGGCAGTGCTCACGGACGAGCGGACGCTCGTCCCTCCCGTCCCTGCCGGGACTGCGCCGGGCTTACGGCGGACGCGACGGAGCGCGTCCCTCCAGGCACTGCGGTCGGGCGCGCGTTGGGGGGCGAGTGTCCTCGCGAGCTGCGGACGGCTCGTGGATGCGCCCCCTGGCGCAAACTATCCTTGCTTCATATCGCTAGTTTTGAGATAGTAGCGGCCAATCTCCTGTCAGGAACATCATGGGGATGGTGTCTGAGGGAGCGGATAGACACGGGCGGCCAGCGCACAGCCCTAACATAAGGACGGAATTTTTGCCATGAGTGAAAACACCTCGTCAAACGTCCGGAATTTCGTGATTCTCGGACACAGCGGAAGCGGGAAGACCACCCTTGTCGATGCTGTAGCCTTTAAGCTGGGGCTGAACGACCGCATGGGCCTGGTGACGAACGGGTCCAGCGTGTCCGACACCACCGACGAGGAGAAGAACCGCAAAATAACCGTGTTCGCCAGTAGCTTCACCGCGGCCCATAAGCTCGGCAACGACGAGTATAAGATGGTCTTCACTGACACCCCGGGCTTTATGGATTTCTACGGGCAGATGCTTGGTGCGGCTGAGGCCGCCGAATTCGCCATGATCACGGTTGACGCCGCATCCGGCGTGCAGGTCGGAACGCGCCGGGCCTGGAAATTGTGCAAGGAGACCGGGCTTTCGTCTGTCGCTTTCGCCATCACCGGGCTCGACAAGGAGAACGCAAGTTTCGACAAGACCCTGGCCGCGATCCGCGAGGCTTTCGGCCTGAACTGCGTGCCGGTGACCGCGCCGGTCTCTGGCGACACCGTGGTCAATATCCTCGACGCGGAAAACCTGCCGGACGCGCTCTTGGAGGTGCGCAACAGTCTGGCCGAGGCGGCCGCCGAAACCGACGAGGCCTTGATGGAAAAGTATTTCAGCGAAGGCTCCCTGCCTCCTGAAGACATCAGGCGCGGTCTGAACGCCGGCATCGCGGCAGGCTCGGTGCACCCAATCTACTCAACCATGCCGCTTAAGGGCGTCGGGATCAGCGAGATGCTGGACAGTTTATGCCGGCTGCTGCCGGGTCCGGGCGCGCGCGTGTTCAGGAATAAGCAAGGCGAACCGATCGCTTGTGACGCGAACGGCCCGCTGATCGCACGCGTGTGGCGCACAATGACCGACACTTTCATCGGCCAGCTCAGCTATGTGCGCATCGTCTCCGGCACCATGACCCCCGGCATGACCGTGCAGAACAACTCGACCGACAGCAAAGAGACCGTCGCCACCATGCTGCACGTCATCGGCAAAAAGCAGACGCCAGTGGCAAAGGCCGGCCCGGGCGACATCGTGGCCCTGCCCAAGCTGAAAAACACCAAAACAGGCAACACGCTTACATCGGCTGGCAACAACACCGTCATGCCCGAAATGCCCTTCCCGCCGCCCGTCATGTTCATGGCCGTCTCTGCCAAGACCCAGGCCGACGAGGACAAGCTGGGCACCGCCATCCACCGCCTGCTCGACTCCGATCCCACCCTGCACTTTGAAAAGCAGGTCGAGACAAAACAGATCGTGCTCAAGGGCCTCGGCGATGTGCACATTGATGTCGCGGTCAGCCTGATGCGCTCGCAGTCCAACGTTAACGTCGAGCTCTCAACCCCCAAGGTGCCCTACCGCGAGACGGTCACCGCGCTGGGCGAAGGCCATTACCGCCACAAGAAACAGTCGGGCGGGCGCGGGCAGTTCGGCGAGGTTTACCTGCGCGTTGACCCGCTGCCCGAAGGCGAGGAGGAGTGGTTCCTGGACGAGATCGTGGGCGGCGCGATCCCCGGCAATTTCATCCCGGCGGTGCACAAGGGCGTGGTCGAGGGCATGCAGGCCGGCGCCGTGGCCGGCTATCCGGTGCAGAAAATCAGGGTGCATATCTACGACGGCTCCTACCATGACGTGGACTCTTCGGAAATCGCGTTCAAGATCGCGGGATCGCGCGCGTTGCGTGAAGGCATGGCCAAGGCCAAGCCGGTGCTGCTGGAGCCGATCATGAGCCTCAAGATCACCATCCCGGAAGCCTTCATGGGCGCGATCAGCGGCGACATGCCGCACAAGCGCGGGCGCGTGCTGGGCATGGAAGCCTACGAGGGCGTGCAGGTCATCTCGGCTGAGGCGCCGCTGGCGGAGCTGTTCAAGTACGCGGCGGAGCTGCGCTCGATCACGGGCGGCCAGGGCTCGTTCACGATGGAGTTCAACCGCTACGACATCGTGCCGGCCAATGTGGCGCAGAAGATCATCGCCGAGGCCGCCAAGAACCGCAAGGAAGAGACGGACGATTAAGCCGGGCAGGGCGCCGCGCCTGTCAGTCCGCCAGCGCCTTGATCTCGACTTTGCGGAAATCGCAGGGCGAGCTTTCGGACTGGAGCGAGATGGTTCCGCCTTCTATCAGCAGGCTGCCGCCGGCCCCGGTCAGGGCTTTGGCGTCGCCATCCTTGGTATCATACTGCGGACGGTCGTACCGCAGAACCGTCTCGCCGCCGATGCGGTGGATGACGGTGCGGCTGCCGCGCACCTCTAGCTCGACCTCCACCCACTGGTCGCCGTCATATGTCCGCGATTTCGAGTTCAGGACATGCGGCGTGTAGAGTTTGCCGTCAATCTCGACATTGGTGCCCGGCGTGCACAGGTTGGCAGTGGTGCGCGGCCCCTGGCCGAGCCCTCCCAGCAGTTGCACCTCGATCGAGACCGGGAAGTCCTGGGCAACGCGCATGGACTGCGGGGTCTGGCCGTGGATCATGACGCCGCTGTTGCGTTTGGCCCAGCCGGGGCCGTCCGGAAGCTGCTCTCCGACAAAGCGGTACTCCACCCGCAAAAGATAGTTGCTGAAACTGTTGACATGGAAAAGGTGGCCGAAACGGTTCTTGAACGCACCGCTGTAACCGTCGTAACGCACTTTCAAGAGACCGTCTTCGACCCTGAAGGTGTTCGCGAAATTCTCGCCTGCCGGGAACCCCTTGATTTTAGGGATCCATCCGTCAAGGTCACGTCCGTTGAACAGCGGGGTCCAGCCCTCGGCCGCGCCCGCGCCGCAGGCGGCCAGCGCCATTGCCATGATCTGCCCCATTAGCGACTTACTCATCTTTCGTCCTCCTTCTATTCTTCTCAAGCACAACCAACCGTTGATTATGCTTGATATTATTTTATGCATTAGCTTGAGAAATCTGTTGTGCCGCAAACTCACCGGCGCTTCACTCAAGCTTGAACTCCACGGTCAGGTTTTCAAACTGCTTGAGAAACGCCGAAGACAAACCGCGGATCGGCGCGGCGGCGGCGGCGGCCTTCAGAACCGTCTGGTCGAAATAGGCGCTGCCGGACGACTGCCGGATGCGGTAGCTCACCACGCGGCCGGAACTGTCCAGCCGGATGTCCAGCAAGGCCGGTCGCGGGCCAGCGTCCGCCGCTCCGGGCTGCTGCCAGGCATCATACATGGCCTGACGCACCAAGACGATGCAGCGCGAAATCTCGTCCTCGGGCACCACGTTACGCGTGCCGGGCTTGGCCCCGTCGCGCAAGGCCTTCTCTATCTCGGCGCGCGTGAGCCGCTTGTCGGTCACGGGCATCGAGGTCACGGGCTTCAGCTTGGTGAAATCCTCTTTTGGCTGCGCTGGCTTTTTCGGCGCCTCGACCCGCCGCCCCTTGACGAAAGGCTTTTTATCCGGGGGCTTGGGTTTAGGCTCGGGCTTAGGCGCAGGTTTCGGTTCCGGCTTGGGCGCGGGAGGTTTGGGCTTTTCTTCCCTCTTGACCGTCACAGCCTCTTTCGGCGGCTCCGGCAAAGGCACCGGTTCCGGCGGTTCCGGCAAAGGTTCGGGCGCGTCCGGCGCCTCGGCGGGATTTTCCGCCGGGGCCTCCGCCGGCTCCACAAGGTTCTCTTCGAGCACCACCGTGAAATCCAGCGGTATCACAAGATCCTTGCGGCGGCAGGACGGCAACAGCGGCAAGACCAGGGCCAGCGCCAGCAGCGTGCCGTGCAGCACGAGCGAAAACGTCAGCGAATACGAGTTGACCGGCCCTCTCTTCACTACCACCGCCATAGCGCCGCATGCGGCACGCCCTGTTAATCCGACAAGGTCACCAGCGCCATCCGCGTGATCTTGACCTTGTATAGAATTTTCATCACCTGGATCACTTTCCCGTACTCCAGGCGCTCGTCGCCGCGCACCAGCACCGAGACATCCGGCTCCTCTGCTGCCATCAACCCCAGTGTGCGCTCCAGATCCTCCAAGCCGATCTCGCGGTTGTTCAGGAAGACCTTGCCAGCGGCGTCGACGGTCACGACATTGGCCTTCTTTGGCAACACGTCGGCCTTGCCCTGCGGCAGGCGGATCGAGATGCCCTGCTCCATCGCAGGCATGGTGATGATGAAGGTGATCAGCAGCAGGAAGGTCAGATCCATCAACGGAGTCATGTTGATCTCGTTGATCAGCTTGGAGCTTTTCTTCCGACTGAGCCGGCGCAGGACCATCAGCCGTCCCTCCCCTGGAACTCGCACGCGATGCGGCCCAGCAGCTCGTCGGCGAAACTGTCCATGTCCGTGGTCAGATGCCGCGCCTTGGTGGCGATGTTGTTATAACAGATCGCGCACGGAATGGCCACCAACAGTCCCACCACGGTGGTCACCAGCGCCGCGGAGATGGCCGGCGCGATTTCGGAAAGCAGCACCGTGCCTTTGTCCCCCATCGCGGCGAACGCGTCCAGCACGCCCCAGACCGTGCCTAGCAGCCCCAACATGGGCGAGGCCGTCACGATCGTGGCCAGCAACGCCATGCCGCGCTCAATGCTGATCTCCTCCTCCTGCACGGTGCTCTCGCACATGCCGCGCACCAGCTCGATCTCGCGGGGCGAAAGCGCCGCGTTCTCCGCGCCGCTCTGCCGCCCGATCACCGACCGCCGCATGTCAGGATCCAGCAGCTTGACCATGCGCTCGCAGGTCCGCGCATAAATCCGCTCGAGCGAGTTGTGCTCGCCCTGCTTGTTGCGCAGCAGATAGTAATCAAGAACGTCGCG
>CAYRZP010000018.1:0-15425 GCA_964428885.1 uncultured Lentisphaeraceae bacterium | reverse complement strand
AGGTGGTGTATTACGCCAATTATCTGACTTTTTTTGAGCGCGGGCGCAACGAGCTGCTGCGGGCCAGCGGCTACACATACCGCGAGCTGGAAGCCTCCGGTTCGGCGCTGCCGGTGTTAGAGGCGCATGTAAACTATTTTTCGCCGGCGTATTATGACGACCTGCTGGACATCGTGGTCTGGTTCGGCGGCTTCCGCGGCGTGCGCCTTAAGATCTGCTGCGAGATCCGCCGCGACGGCAAGCTGCTGGCGGAAGGCCACACCGTCCACGCCCATGTGGACATACGCACCATGCGGCCGAAGCGTCCTGCCGCCGCGCTGCTGGGCGCTGCCGGCGCTCTGGCCGCGGAAAACGCGGGGCCGGCGTGAAGGCCGCCTGTTCGCGCGTCATGGCCGTGGCCGACCCGACCGCGCCTTTGCCGCTGGACGGGCTGCTGGCGGGCGGCCGTCCGCTGGAGATCGAGATCGGCTGCGGCAACGGGCGGTTTCTTGTGGCGCGCGCCCAAAAACAGCCGGACACGCTTTTCATGGGCATCGAACGCATGTTGTCGCGTGTCCGCAAACTTGACAAGAAAGCCTGCCGCCTCGGGCTGGACAATATCCGTGTGCTGCGGCTGGAGGCCTTTTACACTTTCTACTATCTGCTGCCACCTCACCGCGCGCGTGCCGTGTATGTTTTCTTCCCCGACCCCTGGCCTAAACGGCACCACCACACCCGGCGGCTTTTCTCCCCGCTTTTCCTTGACGCGCTCTGGGCGCGGCTGGAGACCGGCGGCGCCGTCCAGATCGCCACGGACCATCAGGAGTATTTTGCTGACACCCGTAAAAGCTTCGCCTCCGACCCCCGCTTCCGGGAGATGCCGGCCATGGAGCGCGACGCAAGCGAACAGACCGATTTCGAGATGCTTTTCAGGCGGCAGTCGCTGCCGATATGGCAGTGCGCCTTCGAGGCTCTGCCCCACGCGGAAAAGCCGCTGCCGCCGCTCTGCATCGCCGAGAGCGACGAGCCGCGCGAACGGCCTTAGCGTCCTGATGAAGTTTCATTGACGAGCTTGGCGAGCTCGCCCTGATCAAACCGCGCCAATTCGTTCTGCCGGTTGCGCACCGCGCGCGCGATCACGCGCGCCTGCTCGACCTCGCCCTTTTTGACAAGCACACGACCGAGCGTTATCTGTGCGCGCAGGTCATCCGCGTACAGCTCGATCGACTTGCGTACCGCCTTCTCGGCCTCGTCAAGGCTGCCGCCTGATTCAATCAGAATCGAAGCCAGCGTCTCCCAGGCCACATAAAGCTCCGCGTTCTTTGCGATCGCGGCGCGCGCCTGCCGCTCGGCATCCTCGAAACGGCGGATGCGCCGCAAGACCTCGGCCAGATCGTTCAGAGCCGCCGCGCTGGGCGAGGCCTCCACGCTGCGGCGCAGAAAATCTTCGGACTCGCCGTACGAACCCTCCTGCAGCCGCAACGAGCCTATGACATAATTCGCCAGCGCGTGCCTGCGGTTCGCCCGCAAGACCTGGCGCGCGTGCAGCTCGGCCGCCTCACGGTCGTTCATGGCGATATCAAGCTGCAGGATCATGTCCTTGACCCCGGGAATGTCCGGCCGCAGCATGGAGGCGCGTATGAAAGCCTCGCGCGCCGGACGCTGGAAATTCTTGCCTTTGCGCATGTTCAACTGGGCACGGGTGATCTGTATGAAATAATTGTCGACCGTGCCGGCGATAGACTCCATCTTGGGCAGCAGCACCTTCTCGATGTCCTCCAGTTCTTCCTGCTGGATCTGGACCATGGCCAGCATCGCCCAAGCCTGCAGATGCCGTGGCTGGAGGTCGGTGATCTCTTGCAAAGACATCCGCGCGCGCGGCAGGTCGTTGTTCATCAGATGTATGACCGCCCACTCGATGCCCATCACTCCCCGGGTGTCCTCCGACTTGGCGGCCCGCTCGAGCCATTGCTTGGCAGTGTCTATCGCGCCTTCCTGCACGGCGAGCCGCGCCAGTCCCAGCAACGCCGAACGGTTGTTCGGATCGCTCTTGATGATGTCCTGGTAAACCGCGGCGGTCTTCACCCGGTCGTCCGCCAGCGCGTAGATGGCGGCCATCGCCTGCATGGCACCCGTTTGCTGGTCTGTCGGCAAAAGGTTGATCGCGCGTCTCACGCCGGCCAGCGCGGCACCGGTCTGGCCGGACAGCGCCCAGCCCCAGCCGAGCTTCGCGAACATCTCGGGCGAGCGCACATACCCGTAATATCTGGACAGGGACCAGAGCGGATACTTGTGTTTAAGGTTGCCGATAAAATCCTTCAGCTCGCGCTCGATCGCCTCTTTGCTGGCGCTGGCCGCCTTGGCGCCGCGCCGGGCCATCTCAAAGCGGTTGAACAAGGCCGAGATGTTGTCGGGATCAACCACGTTGCGGACATAAGTGTAGACATTGTAGGCTGCTTCGTCTTCGCCGAGATCCTCGAGCAGCACCCCCAGATTGTTGGCGACAAACCCCATGTGGCGCCGCAGGTGCGCCCTGTGGCGCAATGTCGGATCGTCGCTGCCCTTCCGGTTGGGGGCCAGCACGCTGTCCATCCGCTTCCAGAAATCCATGTGATCTTGGAAGAGGGGCTTGCCCTTGTACTCATCAATGTTGCGGCTGCCCGTGAAGAAAAGGTACTCGGAGACCGGCGTGATGCCGGCCGTGTACCAGAAATCCGGCACGCCGAAAACCGCCACCTTCTTCTCGATCTCCCGGTCCATCGCGAACCAGTCCTGCAGGAAAGGCAGGACACCCAGATCCAGCGTGCTCTTCATGCGCTGCATGTTTTCGGGCCCGAACAGCCGCTTTTCCTCAATCAGCTTGGCGACCGTTTTCAGGTAGAAGGGGTTCATGTCGTTCTGCAGGCACAGCAGGTTCAGCTCCTGCCCGCGCATTTTGGCCATGATCCGCAGATGCGCGTCAAGCGTCCCGTCTGTGACAAACCATGTGCGGCTGCTCATCCTGTCAAGTATCTCGCGGGCGCACCTGTCAGCGAAATCACCGCGTCCGCCGCGGCACTCGAACGCATTGATGACGGCAGCCAGCACGACGACGGCAGCCAACGGGTAGGTCAGGATCAGCCCGAGCCAGTCGCCGATCAGCTTGGTCATAACCGCCAACTCATTGCCGCGCTTTGGTCTATTGACCTTCAACAGCAGATACCAGTAGGCGAACAGGTAACCGGCCGTCATCGCGATCATCGCGTAAGAGCATACAGGCAGGCGTCCGGCCGGACGCATGATCCCCCAGGGTGAAACCGCCGTGTTCGTGAGGCCCAGCACGACCAGCACACTCAGCGTGAAGTGCAGGATATACTGGCTCCACGAGCGCTCGTTGTTCAGCGCGCGGAACGAGGCGAAGCCGCCAGCCACCCACGGCACCACGCTCATCAGCAGCAGTATCAGCCAGTTAAACTGCGGCAGGCCAGATCGCAACTGCATCAGTTGGTTCTTGCCGACCGCCGTCAGAATGTCCGAGACGCTCTTGAAGCCCATGGCCTCCACATCGTGCGCGGACATGAACCATTTGGCGCTGTACCAGTAAACTCCAACCATAACGGCGGCCGCCAAAGCCCCCATCCACGCGACACGCGCCAGACTCAGTGTTCCGCGTTTCAACAGCACATAGATCAGGAAAGAGAGAAACACGGGCGCCAGCGGAATGAAAATCACAGACTCGGCCACGCCGGCGCCATACAGGGCGGCGAACATCAGCAGGAAGATCGCCCACCTGCGCCGGGCGTAGGCGGTCAGCAGGGAAGCGGCCACAAAAACCAGCATCAGTTCGAAACTCTGATACTGGAAACGCGTCGCGGCCTGCCACACCGGCACCGCGAAGATGAAGGCCACGGACGCGACCGCGCCTGCCAGCGCCGCCACGCGCTCAGCATGCTCCACCGCATACTCCTCATAGATGCAGTCATGGATCAGAAAGCTCACCAGCCGGTAAAGCAGCACCGCCGAAACCACGGTGCATACCGCGCTGAAAAGGTTGAGGCGCAAAGGCAATGACAGAAAATCAAGACGGCTGAGCCAGGCGACAAGCGTGCCCCAAAACGGACGCAACGGCAGTTCCAGCGGCTCTATACCGCTGTACGCCGTCATCAGGCTGGCCGACTCGCCCGGGAAGACCCCGCGTGATAAAGTCAGCCCGTAAGTCAAGGCCGCCAGCGCGCCGACCCCTGCGGAAAACCACAAATCGCTTTTCCGCTTGCCACGGACGATCTCTTTGAAATCGTTCATAATACTTACACCATCCACAACTTTATGAACCATTAATCCTGCAACCGCAACATGGCCGCAACCCGATTAACCTTTATAACATGGGGAAATATTACAGGTTCACGCCCGCATCTGCAAGCCTGCCTTCATCTGCAGCCGTTCCAGGCGGCATGGTCTCCACGCAGCATGTTTGCCGCATACCCGACGGCCGCGTCAAGGTTCGCTAGCGCTTGCGGCGAGAGACCTTCGCCGAACGCATCGAACGCATAACCGCGGATGGCCAGCATATAAGCGCGCGGGGACACCTTGAAGAGCGATGCCGCCAAGCCCAGCAGGTTCTCCGCCGAAATGCTGTGGCTGCTGAACCCCGGTCCCGCATACCGCGCCTCCAGCCGCGTGATCTCGAAAGGCGCCGCGCCATTTCTGGAAGCGTCCGCGAACAGCACCAGAGCGTGCCGCGCCACCTCGGCGGCGTCCTCGACATTGAGCTGGTAGTCGGCTTCCGCCGTGATGCCGGGAAGCTCCAGCGCTTGCACACGTTCTGCGAAAGCCGGCCCGAGACCGTCGTCCAGCCGTCCGGGGTTGCCGTACCCGATCACCAGAGCGCCATGGTCAGCCGCGGTCAGCATCCCGAAACCTTCCGGTCCAAAACCCGGCCCGTGTGATCCTGAAGCTCCACGACCAGCGGCATCTGTCCCAGCGCGTGGGTGGCGCAGGACAGGCAGGGGTCATAAGCGCGTATGGCCACCTCGATGCGGTTGAGCAGCCCTTCGGTCACGGCGTTCTCGGTGATGAATTTCTTCGCCACGCCGGTCACTGCCAGATTCATCGGCGTGTTGTTGTTGGTGGTGGAGACGATCAGGTTGGCCATGGTTACCTGATCGTTCTTGTCGACCCTGTAATGGTGGAACAGCGTGCCGCGCGGCGCCTCGATCAGTCCGACCGCCTCCTCCCGCCGCTTGCCCGTCACCATCAGTTCCGCGCCTTGCAGGTCGGGATCGTTGAGCAGCTCCCTGATTTTTTCCGCCGCGTGCAGAATCTCGATCATCCGCGCCCAGTGATAGGCCATGGTGATATTGTTGGGCTTGCCGCCGGTCAGCTCTTTGAACTCCCGGCGCGCGGCCTCGGCCTCGGGCGTGTCGATGAAGTCACAGGCGTTCACGCGCGCCAGCGGCCCCACCCGGTACCAGCCGGTCTCCGGCCCCAGCGAGGATATGAAGGGGAACTTCATGTACGACCACGGCTTGACCTCCTCCGCGATGTATTTGAAATAGGAGTTGTAATCGACCTGGTCGAAAATCTTGCTGCCGTCCGCCGCGATCGCGCGCAGGTTGCCGTGATACAGGTCCATCGCGCCGTCCGCGCGCACCAGCGAGACGTGGTTGGATTCGAACGACCCGAAATCAGCCAGGTCGGCCAGATGCTCCAAGGTATAGTCGCGCGCCAGTTTCAGAGCGGAGCGGCTCCATTCCAGCATTTGGCCGATGTCTTTCAGGAGCGCGTCGCGTTCGGTCACCGAGATGTTCTTGTTGACGCCCCCCGGCACCGCGCCGGTGCCGTGGATTTTCTTGCCGGCCGTGGCCTTGATGATCTCCTGGCCGTATTTGCGCATCATCACGCCCTGCACCGCCAGCTCGGGATATTTCTTGGCCACGCCGATCACGTTCCGGACGGCCGGGTCGGCGTCGAAGCCGAACAGCAGGTCCGGCGAGACCAGATGGAAGAAATGCAGGGCGTGGCTCTGGAAGATCTGGCCGTAATGCATCAGCCGGCGCACCTTCTCCGCGGTCGGCGTGAGCCGGTCCGCGCCGACAATGCCGTCCATGGCCTTGGCCGCCGCCAGATGGTGGCTGACCGGGCAGATGCCGCACAGCCGCTGCACCAGCACCGGCACCTCCCAGTAAGGGCGGCCCTGGATGAACCGCTCAAAGCCGCGGAACTCGACAATGTGCAGCCGCGCCCGGCTGACCCGGCCCGCCGCGTCCAGCAGTATGGTCACCTTGCCGTGGCCTTCGACGCGGGTAACCGGTTCGATCGTGATCTTTTTGATCTTCGGTCTCATTGCTCCTCCCGTCAGTCGTATTTAAGAAGCTCGTAAGGCAACTTGATCGGCTTGCCGTCCAGCAGCGCCTTGACGGCCGTCCAGATCGCGTCGGCGGATGGCGGGCACCCCGGCAGGAAGTAGTCTATCTTCACGACCTCGTGACACGGATAAACCTTGTTCAGCAGCAGCGGCAGGTCAGGGTCGTCCGGCGTGACCCGGTCGGGATTGTGCACCGTGACGCCGTCAATGTAGGCCTCCTTTATGCACTCCTTCAAGGGGATGTTGTTGCGCATGGCCGGAATGCCGCCCATCGTGGCGCAGTCCCCGACCGAGACCAGGATGTCGCAGTTCTCGCGGAACTCGTACAGCACGTGGACGTTCTCCTCGTTGCAGCAGCCGCCTTCGATCAGGCCCACCGCGCAGCGCTGCGAAACGCGCTTGATGTCGTCAACCGGCGAACGGTCGAAATCCGCCAGTTCGATCAGTTCCAAGATCCGTTCGTCGATGTCGAGCAGCGACATGTGGCACCCGAAACATCCCGCCAGCGACACGGTCGCGATCCTGGGCTTTCCCATACTCACCCCCTTCTGCGCTTACGCCTTGGCTCTTTTACGTTCTATTTCGGAACCTATCGGCTCATGGTCGAAGAGGCGCCGGCCGACCGGCACCTTGAATCCGACGCGCTTCTTGATGATGCAGCCGACCGGGCAGATGTCGGCGGCGCGGTCGTCAACCGACATGTCCGTGTCAGCCAGCGCCAGCTTGCCGTTCACGCCGATCTTGCGGGAGAAACCGCGTCCGATCGATTGGAAGACGTTCTTGCCGTCCAGCTCCTGCGAAGCCCGCACACAGCGCGCGCACATGATGCAGCGGTTATGGTCGAGCATGATGTCGCGGTGCGAGGCGTCGACATCCTTGGCGGGGAACTGGTAAGGATAGCGCGGCGCGGTGATGCCGAAACGGTAGGCCAGCGCCTGCAGCTCGCAGTTGCCGCTCTTCTCGCAGAACATGCAGAAGTGGTTCCCTTCCACGAACATCATGTCGATGATGTTGCGCCGGTGCTGCAAAAGCTCTGGCGTGTCGTTCTCGATCACCATCCCGTCCATCACCGGCTTGACGCAGGCCGCCTGCGGCCGCCCGTCCACGATCACGGTGCAGACGCGGCAGCTCCCGATGGGCATCAGATCCTTGTGCGAGCAGAGTCGCGGGATGTAGATCCCGGCGGCGTCCGCAGCCTCCATGATCGTCTGCGCGGGGTCAGCGCTGACCTTCCGGCCGTCTATCGTGATGGTGACATTCTCGCCCATGGCAACCTCCTTAAGCGTGGAATATTTCGGAACGCCTTTCGGCGATCTGCCCGGCCTCGTCAACCGCCCGTAAAATATGGAAGGATTTCAGCAGGCCTGACCGGTTCTCGCGCACGAGCGCGTTGTAGACCGGCCGGAAATTGCGCAGGGTGGAGAGCACCGGGTTCGGCGAGGTCTGGCCCAGCCCGCACCGGCTCATACGCTTGACGCTCTCTC
Source organism: uncultured Lentisphaeraceae bacterium (assembly GCA_964428885.1). Classification (GTDB taxonomy): domain Bacteria; phylum Verrucomicrobiota; class Kiritimatiellia; order RFP12; family UBA1067; genus JAQVQN01. Next base: position 7,619 of record CAYRZP010000018.1, on the reverse strand, counting down.
CCAGGCGTCGCAGATAGTCCAGGTCGTCCGGCGTGGCCTCCCCGGCCCTGACCTTCTCGATGCCGTTTCTCAGCAAGACGTTGCCGACGCGGCAGGGCACGCAATAGCCGCAGCTCTCATCCACGAAGAAGGTCATGAAAGCCAGCACGATCTCGAGTATGTCGCGCCGGTTGTCGAACACCATGAACGAACCGCCCGTGGCAAGCCCCTCATAACTGATCTCGTTGTCGAACTGCGCCGGCCCGGCCATCTGGCCGGAAGGCCCGCCCACCTGCACGGCGGCGGTGTCCTCCGCGCCGGCGCGCTTGAGCATCTCGCGCACGGTCGTGCCGAAAGGCACCTCGTAAACGCCAGGCCGCGCGCAGTCGCCGCAGACGCTGAGCAACTTTGTGCCTGTGCTGCGCTGGGTGCCGATGGCCGCGAACCACCCCGCCCCCTGGTCCATGATGCGCGCGGCGCAGCAGTAGGTCTCCACGTTGTTCACCGCCGTCGGCGAGACCATATATCCTTTCGCGACCGGGAAAGGCGTGCGGTCAGTGGGGTCGCCGCGCGTGCCTTCGCAAGACCTGATCAGCGAGGTCTCCTCGCCGCAGACGTATGCGCCCGCCCCCATCTGGATCCTTATGTCGAAATTGAAATCCTGACGCCCCAGTATCCCGTTGCCCAGCAGGTTGCCCGCGCGCCGGGTGTTGAGCACATCCTCCAGATAACGGCGCAGGTAGGCGTATTCCGCCCGCAGGTAGATGATGCCGGTCTCGGCGCCGATCGCGTAGCCCGCGATGGTCATGCCTTCGATCATCAGGTCCGCGCGCTCGGTCAGCAGCACACGGTCCTTGAAGGTTCCGGGCTCGCCCTCGTCGGCGTTGCACAGCACAAACTTCTCTTCGCCCGGCGAGCGGCGGGTCAGCTCCCACTTCAGCCCCGCCAGGAATCCGGCGCCGCCCCGCCCGCGCAACCCCGAGGCCTTGATGTCGGCGATGACCTCCTCCGGTGTCTGCGTGAGTGCCTTGCGCAACCCTCTCTCGCGACGGTAGTCCGCCAGGATCACCGCCCCGCTCTCGCGGATGTTGTTGCACACCATGGAACGTATCAGCGGATGCGCGTTGTTGCCGTCACCGCAGCTCTCGACCAGCGTCTGGGCATCCCTCGTCTTGCGCAGCCGCCGTACGATCTCGGGGACGCGCTCCGGCGTCAGGTTGGTGATTATGACGTCGTTCACCATCATCGCGGGCGCCTGATCGCACATGCCGATCGACGGCGTCTTCTCCAGCGTGATCTTGCCGTCCTTGGTGGTTTCGCCGAAACCGATGCCCAGCTCCTTCATCAGCGCCTCGGCCACGGCTTTGCCGCCGGCGTAGGTGTCGATGATGTCATCGCATAGGCGTATGACGATGTCGCCCTTTTTCGTGTCAGAGAGAAAGGCGTAGAAAGAGACCACGCTTTCCACCTCGACCCTGTGCGTGTCGGCCTCTTTGGCGATCAGGCCGAAGGCCTCGCGCGGCACGTGCCCCAAAGCTTCTTGAACGTCGCGCACGATGTCCATCAGCCTTGTGCGGGTGTTGCCGTAACGGTTGCAGGCTTCCGTGACCACAGCCCTCATCTTGTTCATAAGGTAGATCCCTTCACGTGAATAAGACAGAAGCGCAATATGGGCAGATTTGTATTGATAAGAAGATACACTACAGGAATACCGTGAACAAGAAAAAGTTGCATGCGGCAAGCGTCGCTTGCACGTGCGCGGGTTTATGTGCGTTGCTCACGGACGCGACGAAGCGTGTCCCTCCAGGTACTGCGGCCAGGCGTGTGTTGGGGGACGATCGTCTGCTCGTCCGTGAGCGCCGTTGTGATGCGCGCTCCGCGTCTCAGAGCATCAGGCTTCCGGCGCGGGCGTTTGCCCGTTCTCAAGGATGCCGTGATACTTGAAATAAGCCGCTGCCGCCTCGTTGCCCATGTACCGCCGGAGGGTCTTTTGGTTAGACTGCGTCAGATCGACCATGATCAGCCCGTCCACCACCGAGCAGAAGTCCGGGTCGACATTGAATGAGAGCAGCTTGCCGCCTAGCTTGAGATATTGCCGCAAAAGCACGGGGATGTCCTTGCCGTCCGGCTCGATCTCCGCCACGTAACCCGCCACCTGCTCCATGTCGTTCAAGTATTCCATGTACTCCTTGAGGCACCACTCCGAGCGCCGCGGCGGCTTCGGCGGGAACTTGGGCTTGACCAGATGAACGAGGTCTTCCGCCATGCAGGTCTGGCGCATCGCCGCCAGAATCATGCAGCGCGAGGCCTCGCGGTACTCGTTGGTTATGCTGACCGGCCCGAACAGCACCCGGTAATGCGGGTTCTGCCCGATAAACGCCGAAATCCCCTTCCAAAGCAGGAATAGCGATGTGTAGGCTTTCTGGTATTCCGCGCGTATGAACGAGCGGCCCATCTCGATCGCCGGCGGGATGCGCTCCATCAGCTTCTCGTCGAATTTGAAAAGCGTGCGCGTGTACAGGCCCTTGATGCCTTTCTTGGCCAGAATCTTGTCGGTCAAACCCAGCCGGTAAGAGCCCACGATCTCCTGCCGCTCCTTGTTCCACATGAAAAGGTGCGAGTAATAATCGTCGAACTCGTCCAGATCCAGCTCGTTGCCCGTGCCCTCGCCGACCGCGCGGAAGGTCGTTTCGCGCAGACGCCCGATCTCGCGCATGCAGTGCGGAATGAGCGCCGAGTCCACCATGTAAACCTCGAAATCACCGGCGGCGATCAGGCGGCAGGCAGTCGGCAGGCCCGCTATCTCCCGCGTCAGCACTTCCGGCGGCACCGGGGCGATGATCGGGTCAGGCGGCATCATCGGCGGATGCAGAGAGATGAAATGCCGCGAACGGCGCGTCTCGCGCTCGGCCAGCAGATACGACCGGAAACGCATGTACCTGATCAACTGGACATCATCCATGGAGAACGGCTCCAGCGCTTTGGTGTTGAGCGGCGAACCGACGCGCACCGGCACGACCCGCCCCTTCTTGTTGGCGATCTGGCGCGGCAGCAGCAAAGTGCGCAGACGCGGATGCAAGAACCCGGCCAAATTGAAAATCACGCTGTTGCGGCCGGGAAAGAACATCGGCGCCACCGTCGCCCCGGTCTTGCGCACCAAAGCCGCGATGCTGGCGCTCCAGGCCGGGTCGCGCACCCGCAGCGTGCGCCGGTCGAAGCTCGACACCTCGCCGGAAGGGAAGACGATCAGCAGGTGCCCATCGTGCAGCCAGCTCAGGCTCTCTTTAAGCGGGCGCATGTTCACCTTGGCGGAGTTCTTGGAGGCGAACGGGTCGACAAAAATGAAATCCCCGCGCATTTCCGGGATCGCCTCCAGCAGGTAGTTGGCCATGGCCTTGACGTCAGGCCGCATGCGTTTAAGCAGCGCCAGCAGGATGATTCCCTCCACCCCGCCGAACGGGTGGTTGGCCACCACCACGACCGGGCCCTCTTTCGGCACGCGCTCCAGATCCTCGGGCAGATAGCTCGCCCTGACCCCGACCGATTGCAGCACACGGTCGCAGAAAGGTATCTCATGCGGCATCTTCCAGGCCCGCGCGTAAATCCGGTCCAGCTCCCGTAATCCGCTGGCCCACTCCAAGGGCCTTTTGACGATGCGTACCAGGAAACGCAACACCCGCGTGTGGAATTTATGCACCGGCAGCTCAAAGATGCGCGGGGCCTCAGTCTGCTTGCTTTCCATCCGTAGCCTCCGATTGTCCTGTGCCGCGCGCCAGTGCCAGCACAAACGCCAGGGGCAGCCCGAGGCCCCGCACCAGTAGCGGATGCCAGGCCGCTGTCAGCGCAAACGCGCCCAGCGCGCCTGCCGCGCCACACGCCAGCCACCGGCCGTTCCCTGCCGCGTTTACCGCCGCGCCACGCGCCGCCGCCGCCGCCGCGTATGCCAGCATCGCCAGAAACGCGATCAAGCCTGGCAGCCCCAGCGAAGCCGCCAACACCAGGTAAAGATTCTGCGTGTCAGGCTCTGACGGGCCTGTGCGGCGCGGCACCTGCGCGTAATACTGCCCGATCCGTTTCTGATAATTTCCCGGCCCGACGCCCAGCCACGGATGCGTCAAAGCCATGCTATAAGCCGCCTGCCACTCGGGATAACGCCTTTCAGGCTCGCCGCTTTCGTCGTAAAGCGCCACCGACCGGTAATGCGCGACATCGTTATCGCGCGGCAACCGCTGTAATACCGCGTTCTGCAACAGCAGGAAAGCGGCCGCCGCCGTCAAGAACCAGCGCGCCCCCTTGGCCGCCGCCATGCACAGAAAAACCAGCGCAACCGCGAAATAGGATGCCGCCGCAAGGTTGACGATCATCCCGGCCGCGAGCATGGCCGCGCAGACCGCCTTGACCGCGGTCTGGGAGGCTCCCATCAGGCCCGCGCAGCAAAAAGGCAGCGCCAACGCCAAAAACCCGCCCAGCACATTCCTGTTGCCGAAGGTGCCGCGCACGGCCAATGGATCGTCCCCGCCGCCGAAATACTGCGCCAGCGCCAGCGCCAGCACGGCCCCGGTCACCGCCGCCATCAGCGCCAGCGCCTGCCGCACGCGCTGTCCGTCTTCGCGCAGCAAGGATCCGAAGAGCGTCGTGCCAACCATGAAATACGCGACGTACTGAACCAGATCCTTCGCCGCCGCGCCCTTGTCACCGGCCGTCAGCGCGGAGGCGGCCACGCACCCGACGAACAGCCAGTGCGGCCAGGGCGGCAGCATCGAGAGCCGCGCCCAATCGCGCCGCACGAGCGTGTCCAAAGCCCAGAAACCCGCCGCCAGCAGCAGCGCGATGTCCCCGGGCGTGACATGCAGACCAGGCCTCGGCTCGAACGACCACTGGCCCGGCGCCAGGCACAGCGTCAACAGCACTCCGGCCCGGCACAGCGTCCGCGACAAGACATGCGTATTAAATTTATTCATCTGATGCGGATCCCCGGTGCCTCGATGCCGACAGGCACAAACCGCCTGTCCGCGCTCAGCAGAACCTGGTCAAGCCGCACCCCGTCCTCGCGGTTGAGGAAAATAAGGGAGTGGCGCCCCTTGGCCAGCCGCAAGGGCGCGGCCGTGCGCGCCACCGGATACTTGACCCAGTGCCACGCCTTATAGGTGGCGTCCTCGCCGAAAAGAAAAGCGGGCCGGTCGTCCATCCGCGCCGTGAAAGAGTTGCCGCATTCGCCGTCCCACCATACCCGGCACCAGAGCGTGAAGACGCCTTCATCCGGCACCTCGAACGAGAAGACCGCTTTGCCGGCCGTCACCTTGGGCGGGTTGCCGGCGCCCTCCGGTATCTCCAGATAAGCGCCGGAAGCCCCCCCGATGCCGTTGGTCACCAGAACCACGGGCGCCTCGATTTTTTCTGCCGTCTCCGCCTCAAAGCATATCTTCACTCCGGCCGCCCTCGCCGCCGTGAACGCGCACAGAAAAGCCCCTGTTAAGAACACCCGTATATTCATGCGCGGATTATAGCCGTTTTAAGGGCTTTCCGGCAACCGAAAGCCCCAAGGCCCGGTCTTTTCTGCCGAGCGTCAGCGGCAAAACGCGGGACTCATCCTTTGGGAGCCCGCGCTGCAGGTGCCGAACAGGCTGCTGCGGCGCGTTCGGCGTTCGGCTTTCCGGGATCCCGGAAGATGAAGAACACCGCCCCCATCAGACAGAGCGCCGCCCACAAGTAGTTCCAGGACCATGTCTGGCGCATGTACAGCAGGGCAAACGGGACAAAGACAGAGAGCGAGATAACCTCCTGGATGATCTTGAGCTGCGAGAGAGAGAGCGCGGTATAGCCGATCCGGTTGGCCGGCACTTGAAAAAGGTATTCGCACAGGGCGATGCTCCAGCTCAAAATCGCGACAACGACCCACGGCTTGTGCGCGAAATCACGCAGGTGCGCGTACCAGGCGAAGGTCATGAATGTGTTCGACACGATAAGTAACGCGACCGCGACCGCGACCTGTTTCATATTGCTCCTTGATCCGGACAGTGTCATTGAACCTGCGCATCCAAAGTGGCAGATCTCAAATAACGTTCAAATGATATGCGCCCTGGCTGACATGGTCAAGCGCGCCGTAGGGCGCGATTCAGTCTGCCTTAAACTGAATCGCACCAAATTAGGGATTGTGAGTTAGGAATTAGGAATGGAAACTCCAAAACACAGGTTAAATCAGGGCATCTTTTGAGCTTCGCCAGTTATCGGGCGCTGTCTATAAGCGTTAATATGCAGATCCTGCAACGCCTAACGCCTAATTCCTAACTCCTCATGCGGGGTTCCCGTCACGGGTGGCTTATAGGTCTTGCTTTAAAATGGAAGATTTGCAACCATCGGTACCGGTCGTGAGGTTATGCCTCATATTATTCAAATGTTAAACTGATCGGAGGCTGTCTATGAAGAAATTAATCGCGCTTGCCATGCTTTGCGCCGGCGCCGTCATGCTGAGCGGATGCGGAGTGTTTCCGACCAAAGGCGCTGTCATCGCGCCAATCACCCTGGAGCACGTCGCCTCGGCTCCGGGTGTTGACAACAGCGTGCGCCCGCTCAAACGCGGCGAGACCGTCAGCGGCGGCATCATACTGTTCGGCACCGGCGACGCCTCCATCGGCGCGGCGATGCGCAACGGCGGCATCACCAAAATCCATCATGTCGACTACAGCGTGATGAACATCCTGTTCCTCTACACGGAAATCACCACCATCGTCTACGGCGAATAATCAAGAAGCAAACACTTAAGACACGGGAAGCTTGCGCTTGTTCGTGTTTTCCGGTCGCGACGTTCAGGATCGGGGCAGGTCCGCCGCGCGCAAGGCGGCGGACAGCTCTTCCAGAGCTTTCGTCAACGCCGCGCCGAACGCTTCGGCAGCGGCGTTCTTGTTTTCCGGGTCGAAAGTCACTCGCGTCTCGCGCTCGGCGTCGAACAGCACCCGGAACTGCGGGCTGTGCTCGTCCAGCACCAGCAGGCGCAAACGCACCACGGCCGCCGGAACGCCGACATAATCCAGGTATAAACCGCTGACCACGCCCTCAAGGCCCAGCGGGACCGAAGTGCCGGCTCCCGCGTCGTACAGCGCCTGGAAAATCCCGGCCTCTTCCAGATAACGCGCGGCCTGTGACCTTATCAGCGCCTGCGGCGGCGCCAGCCAGCCGTTGTAAAAATCCGCCGCGTACTCGCCGCCGGCGCGGCGCACGATGAAAGCGCGCGAGTCGAATGGCGGCAGGGCGCGGAAGGCGCGGAGCTTGGCCGCCGCAAACGGCGCCCCGTTTTTTTCCGGCCGGACCGCCCGTCCGGCCTCGGGCATGAAAGTCCGCCGGAGGGCCTGCGCCTGCCGCTGCACGGCCTTGCCGCCGAAACACCCGCCCGCCAAAACCGCCGTCACCAAAAGCCATAAACACTGATGTCTCATGATTTCTCCCGCTTGGATGGTTACAGATGCTTTCCTACATACACATACACGCTTCAACGGCTCGCGGAGACGCTCGCCCCTGGGCAGGACCCAAGACCCAGGACCCAAGACTCCGGCGCTGCCGATCCCTGTCCCCTAAAAAACTCTGCCGTTGGTCCGCGCACCCTCCCGCGCTCCTTAAGGCGCGCGGGTCTCCGGCAACTCCTC
>CAYRZP010000017.1:0-23449 GCA_964428885.1 uncultured Lentisphaeraceae bacterium | reverse complement strand
CTAATTGCGACCCTATTCTTGATACTGCGCAAGAAAACCACGGGCCCCACGGCGTCACTTTCGCCCCGGCGTCCCAGTCCACCTCGAAGCTTCCCCCGCCGCCGCGCACCAGCGGCCTGCCAATCTCCGCTTGATTCGAAACAGCCTCTGTGCCATCCTGTACACACGTAACGGTGTTGTTCATCCTGTACCCCCTTTTTAGTTCGATTGGAAGTATAGGACACACCGTTGCGTCTTACACCAAATAGGCGCAAGATGCGTTTCAACAAGAGCCAATGGTTATGCGGCTTTCAACGACATATGCTCTTTCAACTGTAACTTAATAGGATAAAATAATTGATGACGCTTTAGGTGAGGATGTGCTGGGTGATATCAAGAAGCTTACAGGTATGGATTTGGCCGTAAATAATCAGGTGTGTGAAGTGGCCGGCGTCGGACGCAGGCCCGCGCGCCGGGCCGTGGCGGCGGTCCAGATCGTGTCGATCGCGCGTACCACGGTGCTGGAGGCCGTGCAGCAGCCGATCGCGCTGTTGCTGTTCTTGTCGGCGGTTCTGATGACCCTGCTGGTGCCGGTTTTCGAGTTCCACCGGTTCGGCGAATACGGGCGGCTGGCGCGTGACAGCGGGTTATCCTGCATGCTGGTGTTCGGCCTGATCCTGACGGCGGGAACGGCCGGCAAGTCGGTGGCCGATGAGATCGCGCGCGGCACGGCCGCCGCGGCGATCGGCAAGCCGGTCGGGCGTGTGACGTTTGTCATCGCCAAATGGCTGGGCGTTTTTGGGGTGACGTCCATTTTCTGGGCGGGTGTGCTGGCGGCGCTGCTGGTGGCCGAGCGTTCTTCGGCGCATTTTGTCAGCACCGGAGATTTTGCGGGTTTTGCCTCGGACCCGATCACTTTGGGGCTGGCGTTCGCCGGCGTCGCGGCGGCATTGGCCTGGGCGGCGGCGCGCCACGGTTTCTGGCGTCGGCGTTTCGGCGTCACGGCCTTCATGGGCGTGGCGGCGTCACAGGTGGCGGTGGCGCTGATGTCAGGCTTCTACAACCGTTTCGGCCAGCTTTATCCGCTGCACGGCGAAGCGGTCTGCCACGGGTGTGCCGCCGGCGCGGGGCACACTCATGCCGGTCAGCTCTTTTACAATGTTGAACTCAATCTGCGGGTGGTGCCGGTGGCGCTGCTGCTGTTTTTCGCGCTGGCGCTTTTCGCGGCCTTGGCCACGGCGCTGGCCACGCGGTTGAACGGCGGCACGGCCCTGTCGGTTTGCGCGGCCGCGCTGTTGCTGGGGCTGGCCGGCGACACGCTGCTGGCCGGCGCGCCTTTCTGGTCGGCTCGCGGCATGTTGTCGGGGGTGTTGCCGGATCTGCAGAATTTCTGGATGTGCGACGCGGTGGCCAAGGGCGGGCGGCTGCCGTGGGGCTACGTGGCGGCGGCGGGGGCGTATGCCTTGACCGGCTGCGCGGTGTTCCTGTCAGTCGGGTGCCTGGCGTTCAGAGAGCGTGATCTGGGATGAACGGAAGAGAGTAGCGATTAGCGAGTGGAAGGTGGGAGACGGGGAGAGTAGAGGAAGGTTTGTTGGTGTGTGATACGGAGAGCATTGTGGCGGAAGATAATGTGATAGAGACGCGGGGGCTGCGGAAAGTGTTTCGCGACTTTTGGCGCAGGCCGACGGTCGAGGCGGTCAAAGGGCTTGACCTGGCGGTCGCGCGGGGCGGGGTTTTCGGTTTGCTGGGTCCGAACGGGTCCGGCAAGAGCACTACGATCAAGATGTTGCTGGGGCTTCTGCATCCCACGGCCGGAGAGGTCCGGGTGCTCGGCAAGTCGCCCGGCGACACTGCGGTCAAGGCCCGCATCGGGTACATGCCGGAAGTCTCGCACCTGCATCCTTTTTTGACGCCGCGCGAGACGCTGATGTATTACGCGAGTCTGTTCGGCATGGGCAAGGCCGAGGCCGCGCGGCGCACGGGCGAGCTGTTGCGCATGGTGGATCTGGAGCATGCCGCTGAGAGGGCGGTGGGGCGGTTCTCGAAAGGCATGGCGCGGCGCGTGGGGCTGGCGCAGGCACTGATCAACGCGCCGGAACTGCTGATACTGGACGAGCCCACGTCCGGTCTTGACCCGATCGGTTGCCGCGAGGTCAAGAATCTGTTGCGGACATTGGCCGACGGCGGCGTGAGTGTCCTGATGACATCGCATCTGCTGGCCGATGTCGAGGACATTTGCGACCGGGTGGCCATTTTGGATCGCGGTGTTTTGCGTGCGGATGGCCGGATAGCCGAGCTGCTGCGCCTGCCGGACGCCGTGCGTTTCGAGGTCAGCGGCATTACGGAGAGCGCGGCGGCGGATCTGCGGCGCGAGATCGAGCGGAGGGTTGGACGCGTGGTCAGGCAGGAGTTTCCCGCCATGAGCCTGGAGGCGTTCTTCTTGCAGACGGTGGCGGGCGATGGGCGCGGGAAGGTCTTTCAAACGGCTCCGTTCCTGCTCGACGGCATGGAGGGGCAAGGGAAATCCGGAGGCGCGGGGGCATGAGTGCAACGGCGCATCAAGTGACGCGGTTTCCGGCGATGCGGTTCAGGCGCGTGACGGGCGTGGCCCTGCTGGCTGTACGGGCGGCCCTGCGCACCAGGACCGTGGCGGTGTTGCTGATGGCGCTGGCGGCCGGGGTGGCGCTGTTGCCGGCGGCAGTGAAGGGCGACGGCACTCCGGAAGGCGACTTGCAAATCTTGCTTTCGTACACGCTGGGATTTTCTTTCGCGGTTCTATGCTTGTCCACCATGTGGGCGGCCTGCGCGCTTTTCGCGTCTGAGATCGACAGCGCCCTGATGCAACTGTCGGCGGTGAAGCCGGTCACGCCGCTTGATCTGTGGCTGGGCAAATGGTGCGCCCTGCTGGCAATGAACGCGTTTTTTTTGGCGGCAGTGTACGGCGCGGTTTACGCCCGGGTGCAGTGGCGGTTCTGGCGGGGCGGGTGGGGTGTGCTGGAGCGCCCGGCATGCCGGCATGTGGCGCGTCCGGAACTGCCGCCGCCCGAGGCCGAGGCGCGGGAGGTCTACGATGATCTGCGCCGGCGCGGGGCCTTGCCCAAAGGCATGAGCGAGCGGGCGGTGCTGCGCGCGCTGGCGGAACGCGCAGCGGACAAATACGATGTGATCGATCCCGGCGGAACAGCCGCGTGGCGCTTTGATCTGAGGCGGCCGGTCGGATATGCCGAGCGCGTGACGGCGCGCGTGAGATTCGACACCGAGTTCAGCACACGCGAGCACGTGACCGGTGTCTGCCGTTTGCGCAGCCTTGAGCAGCCGGAGGCTTTTGTGGATGTGGAGCTTGACGATTTCACCATGAACGAGATCGAGTTCGCCGTGGACACGCGCGCTTTCGGGATCGCGGAGGGCGACACGCTGCGCGGTTTCGAGCTGTCGTTCCGCCATACCGGTGATCCGCGGAGCGCCGCCGGCATCATGCTGCGTTTCCGTCAGGACGTGGCTTTGCTGACGCCGGGAGGCACGTTCGAGGCGAATCTGCTGCGCTCCGCCCTGGTTCACGGCAGTGCGCTGGCCGTGCTGGCCGCTTTCGGACTGACGTTGAGCGCGTGCTTCACATTCCCGGTGGCGGCGTTCGTGGCGATCGTGCTGCTGCTGCTGGCGATGGTGGGCACCTCGGTTGTGCGCGTGGCATCGGAGGAAGACAGCCGGAACATGTTGCACAGGATGGGTGTGAGGGTCTCGCGGGCCGTGCATTTCGCAACCAGCCGGGCGATGCGGGAGGAGCCTTTGGGTGCATTGACGCGCGGCGAGCGCATCGAGAGCCGCGCCGTCGCGGAATCAGTGATCTGGAACGGTATGGCAATGCCCTTGGTTTTCGCGGTTGCGGGCGGCTGGGTTTTACGGCGGCGTGAGATGGGCGGATAGGGGGAAAGATGTCAGTATCGGTGGGATTTATCAGTTTGGGCTGTTCCAAGAATCTGGTTGATTCGCAAATCATGGCTGGGTATCTGAAGAGCGGGAGGATCACTTTGGCCCGCTCGCCTGAAAGCGCGGACATGATCCTGATCAACACCTGCGCTTTCATCGAGGCGGCGCGCGAAGAGGCGGCCGAGGCCATCTTGAGTGCCTGCGAGCATAAGAAGAACGGAGGTTGCCGCGCCGTGATAGTGACCGGCTGCATGGCGCAGCGCTACCGCGGTCAGATGCTTGAAGCGTTCCCGGATGTCGACGCGTTTCTGGGGGTGGACGAGCTGGACCAGGTCGCGGCGGCGGTGCGTCGGCTGGCGGCGGGCAAGGGTGTCGGGGTCAGGGTCGGCAAAGGCTTGCCGGTGCGGGTTTTCACGCCCAAATATCCGACCTTGCTGTTCACAGGCGGGCCTTTCGCATATGTCAAGGTCGCGGACGGCTGTAATCACCGCTGCGCTTACTGCGCGATTCCGGACATCCGCGGCAGGTTCCGCTCGCGGGATGCCGGCGACATCGTCAGGGAGGCGGCGCACATGGTTAGCGCCGGAGTGCGTGAGCTTAACCTGATTTCCCAGGACACTCTGCGCTACGGCATGGATCTTGACGGAGCGCCTGCGATTGCCGGTTTGGCGCGCGCCATTGACGCGCTTGAGGGCGAGTTCCGTTTCCGGCTGCTGTACGGGCATCCCGCCGGGATCAACGGTGAAATTCTGGAAGTGATGAACAGCGCGCGCCATCTGTGCCGGTACCTTGACCTGCCGGTGCAGCACAGCCATCCGGAAATCCTGCGGGCGATGAACAGGGACAAGGCGGTGGCGGTGACGGAGGGGCTGGCGGAGCGCCTGCGGCGGGCTGTGCCGGGCGTTGTCTTGCGCACGACCTGCCTGGTGGGATTCCCGGGGGAGAGCGACGCGCATTTCGACCACCTGATGGATTATGTGGCCGAGTCGAAATTCGACCATCTGGGGGTTTTCGCGTTCTCGCCTGAGGAAGGCACGCCCGCTTTCGCGATGGACGGCGCGCCTGATGAGGAGGTGACCGCAGACCGCTGCGAGCGCCTGATGGAGTTGCAGAGAAAGATCGTGGACGAGAAGGCGCGCGGTCTGGCCGGTCAGATTGACGAAGCGCTGCTGTTGTGTCCCGGCGCCGGAGGCGACTGGACGGCGCGCCTGCCGAGGCAGGCGCCAGATGTGGATGGCGAGACGGTGGTGAGCGGCGCGCCGGCGGGCGCGCGTAAGGGGGATTTTATTAAGGTCGAAATCACTGGCGGCAAAAGGTATGATCTGACAGCAATTGCAGTATAATTGGTTCCCCGTGAATTTTCGCGGGTGATCTGTTTCGGTAGAATGGTCGAAGGACAAAGTAAAATCACCTTTGTCTCCATGCCCCAAAGGCCGGGCGCAATGTGCCGCGCGAGAGCGGCTATCTGGCCAGCAGCGATGGCTTGAGGATGATGTTGTTGGGCGCGATCCTCATGATGCCGAGCCTGTCTAGGAGTGCGGCCCCGTAGCGGAAGGCGAACAGGTCGTACGGGGATTTGTCTTCCCTGGACGGGCGGGAGTAGCTGTTGGCGTGGGAGAGGACGAGGCTGATGTCGGCCTGCGTGATGTTCGCGACCTCGCGGCACTTCTCCAGGAGGTCGCGGTAGTGCTTGTGCGCGGAGCGGTGGATGTAGAAGCGCTTGCGTAGGACGCACGCCCGTGCATCCCCGCAGCCGTTGCATAACTGAATCATCCCGGGAAAAATTCATTGGACGAGTTGCCGCAGCACGCTATACACTGTCACAGTCAGCTTCGTGGGCGTGAACCCAAACATTCTCCGACATGGCCTCGGCGTAGCGTCTGAGCTTCGCGGGGTGCAGCACGCTCGCCGCGTCGCCGGCCCACTTCCTGATTTTCCTGACGAGACCCCGGATGCTTGCCGGAGTGTTGGGGACGCACCCCTTGGCGTAACGCGCTCGTGTCAACTGCCGGCTGCCGCCAGAAAACGGCACCACCATGTCAATTTTCAGAGACAGGGTTTGACTCCTCTCATCACTCAACGCATAATAGATACTAATCATTAGAATCGGTGTTTTACCTGCTAAACCTATGGATGCTCGTGAAGAAAGAAGCGACTAACATGCCTACTCGACAATCCAAATGACTGCCGGCACCTTCGAAAACTGCATCGTCACCGGCGGCAAAGCCGGCGGGTGGTCCGGCTACGGCGGCAACGTCTACATGACGGGCGGACGCCTCGTCCGCTGCCGGGCACTGAACGGCAAAGCGGCTGGATCGCAGCCGGGATCCAATAATTCCAGCCTCGGTGCCGGCGTCTACGCCGCCGCGGACAACCGTGATCGTAATTAGACATCAAACTCGGGGGATGAAGGATGGGTAAACTTCGTTCATTCTCGGTTCTGGCGTCCGCGGCGGTTTTCGGCGCGGTCGCCATGGTGGCGCAGACGCTGCTGTTGCGCCGTTTCTTGTGGCGTTTTGAGGCAGCCGAGACCGGCGTCGCTATTTTTCTTTCGAGCTGGCTGATGTGGTGCGGCCTGGGGGCGGCCGCGTCCGTGTCCGGCATCGGGCGGCGGGCCGTTGTCCGGCTGTCGCGTTATACGTGGCTGCCGCCGCTATTTTGCGCGGCGCTGTATTTTCTGCAGTATGCTCTGATCGTCAATTTGCGCGCGTGGATGGGGGTGCCGGATTATCAGGCTTTCCCGCTGCCTCGTCTGGCAGCGGGGTGTTTTCTGGTGAACGCGCCGTTCTGTTTCACGGCGGGATGGGTCATTCCGACCGTCTGTCGCCGGCTTGAGGACGCGGGCTTGGCGGTCAGCCGGGCTTTCGCCTGGGAGGCGTTCGGGGCGGCGGCGGGCGGGGCCGGCCTGTTGGCGCTGCTGTTGGCCGGGGTCACGCCGGATCCGCGCGACGACGCGGAGTGGCGCCGGTATTTTCCCGGGGCCGTTGAACGGCCGGGAAGGTTCGAGACCGGCGGCGGGACCACCTTGTACGGCTGGCACGGCGGCAGCTTCTACGCTTTGTCGTCGGCCGGCGTGAACGAAGTGATCCCCGAGAATGACCGCGCCATGGAGATCGCGGCGCTGGCGCTGTCACAGCGGCCTTACGCGCGGAAAGTCCTATTGCTGGGCAGGGTACCGCTGGCGGCCGGGCTGGCCTTGGAGCGCTTGCGTCCGGACATCGAGGTGGTGTGGGCGCCTTGCGATGCCGAGTACGGTTTGCGGCTGCTGCGGTTGGCGGTGATCGGCGGCAGTCGTGTCGAGGCGGCGGGTGTGCCGCCGCAGATTTTGCTGGAACGCGAGGAGCCGGGCCGTTTCGACTTGGTGTTGGTGGCGCCGCCGGCGGCCACCACGCTGGAGGGCGCGGCGTGGCGGGGTACGCCTTTCGCGCAAGCGGTACGCCGCGTGACGGACAGGAAGGGCGCGGCACTGTTCGGCCTTGACTGCGAAGTGGCCGCGCTGACGCCTGAACGAGCGGCGCTGTTGGGGCTGGCGGCGCGCGCCGTGCGGCAGGCTTGGCCTGAGGCCGGGCTGTTCGTGCCAGGCGGCGGCGGGTGGTGGGTGGCGGCGCAGGTGCCAGGCCTGGCATACGGTGCCGACACGGCGCCGGAACGTTTCGCTTTGCTGAAGCGCGAGGAGGCCTATCCGGCGGCCGCGGTCGGGCGGCTGTATGATCCTGAACGCGCGCGCCGGCTGGCGGAACGGCAGCCGGCATTGGTGGGCGGCGCTCAAGATCCCGAGCCACCAGCGGAGACGGCGCCGCAGGATGTTTTGGCGGCGGGTTTGGCTAACGCGGTCAGGGAGGACTGGCCGGGGGCTGCGCCCGGCCGGTGGTTGGCGAGTCTGCGTCAAGGCGGCGGCGGGCGTTTGCTGGGGCTGATGCTGTTAGCCCTGTGGCTGCTGCCGGTCTGTTGCGGCGGCGGAGCGGGCGCTTCGCGGCGGCTTGTGGCGGCGTGCCTGGCCGCTTGCGGCTCTTTGGGGCTGGCCGTTTCGCTTGCGCTGTTGTACCGGCTGCAGATGCGTTTCGGTTCTCTTTACCTGCTGGCCGGGACCGGCGGCTGTCTCTATTTCACGGGGTTATTCTTGGGCAACCGGGTCGGGCGGAGCGCGTTGGGGTGGTTGGGCGGTTCACCGGTTCTGGCGCGGGTGGCGGTCATGGCGCTGACCTTCGTGCAGGCCGGCACGGCCTTTGGGTTGACGGAGGCGTCGGAGCGGGTGGTTTCGGCGGCAGGTCTGGTGGCTTTGTGTTTGCCTGCGGGATTTGTCGCGGGCGGCATCGTGCCGCTGGCGCTGGCCGCTTGCAAAGGCGGCCCGGCCGAGGGCGCGGCGGTTTTCGTGCTCGCGGACGCGTTGGGCGCGGCGGTGGCGGGGCTGTTTTTCGCGGCGCTGGTGCCGCTGTCGGGGCTGCCGGGGGCGGTCGCAGTGATCGCGGCAATGTCGGTCGGTTTTGGCGTGTGCGTGGCCGTGTGCGGCGAGCGCGCCCGACTGGCGGCGGGGCTGGCGCTGGCAGTGACGCTGGCCTTCTTGGGTTGGCGGGCGAGGTCAGTCATGACTGAAGTACGGGGCATGGCGCTTTTAAGGGCGTCCGGACCGGTGGAAACGCGCCGCGAGGCGGGCGGGGAATTGCCGCGGCGCGCGCCCGGAGGCGTACCGCGCCGGGTTGACGAGTCACGCTTCATGGGGTTGATGCGGGATGGCCTGCTTTCCACCAACGAGGCGCACTGGGCGCGGTGATCGTAAGCACGGTTCCGCGCGAAATTGTTTAGCTTCCATTTTCCGGCTGGAAGGTTTATATTACCACTTAACCTTAATCAGGTCAGACTGCTTTTGAGCGGTATAAATTATGTCAGGAGGAAAATGATGATCAGTGTCACCACGCCCACCGGGGGAATGATTCTTTTCACGCTTGGCGGTCTCGCCGGAGCGGTGTTCGCTTTGCCGTTTAAAAAGATCAAGGGCTGGGCTTATGAGAGCTACTGGATGGTTTACGCCATTTTCGGGCTGGTGCTTTTTCCTTGGTATCTGGCGTGGCTGACGGTGCCGAACATGATCGGGCTGCTGCGCGAGGCTCCGGCGGCTGTGCTGGGGCGCTGCTTCTTTTTCGGGGCCATGTGGGGGCTGGGCGGGTTGACATGGGGCCTGATGATCCGCTATCTGGGCATTGGCCTCGGGTTGGCGGTCGGTTGCGGCCTGTGTTCCGCGACCGGCACCCTGATACCGCCGATCGTTACCGGCAACGCCGGCGATCTGGTCAGGAACTTAGGGGCGTTCGTGATTCTGTTAGGTGTTGTCCTGTCGCTGGCGGGCATCGTTTTTGTCGGTCTGGCCGGTAAGTCCAAGGAGCAAGAGCTGTCCTACGAGCAGCAGCGGATGGCGGTGGCCGAGTTCGATTTCAAGAAAGGCATGCTGGTGGCGTTGTTTTCCGGCATAGCCAGCGCGGGCATGAACTTCGGCCTGCAGAGCGGCAAGGCGCTGCAGGCGGCGGCGCTGGCCGGCGGGACGCCCCACAAATGGCAGGGGATGCCGGTGCTGGTGGTTGTGCTTTTGGGCGGTTTTGTGGTTAATTCCGGTTGGTGCCTTTATCAGAACGTCAAAAACAAAACGACGGGCGATTACTTAAACAAACGTACGCCGATTTTTGCCAACTTGATCTTCGCGGGGATGGCCGGCGTGATCTGGGCCATGCAGTTTGTCTGTCAGAAGGTCGGCGAGCCGGCCATGGGTCGGTATGAGTACGTCGGGTTCGCCATCGTGATGGGGTCGGCCATTTTCTTCAGCTCGTTGGCAGGCATACTGCTGGGCGAGTGGAAGGGTGTCGGCAGTCGCACGAAAACATTGCTCGGCCTCGGGATCTTGACCCTGATGGTGTCTTTCGGCGTGATTTCTTACGGACAGAAGATCAGTCCAGGCCGCGAAGATCCTGACGCCAGTTTGCAGCGCCAGGTGGAGAAAGAGCTGCAGGCGGTCAAAAAATCTTTAAACATCGTCGACTAAGCAGAGTTTGCGCCTGCGGCTTTGCGGTCCAGCCATCCCGGCAGGCAGGACAAGTCCGCTAAGACCGGTGCCGCGCTTTTCAGAAGGCGGCTGTGGGACTGGTGGCCTTGTGCGATCAGCAGGCAGGCGACATTGAGATGCCGCGCGACCTCATGATCGTGCAGGGAATCGCCGATCATGAGTACCTCTTCCGGCGGCAGGCCGATGGCGTTCAATAGCGCCCGCCCGATCTCTAACTTGGAATGGCCGTAGAGGTTGTCCACACCATAAACGTGCTCAAAGAAATGCGGCAGGCCGTATGCCGAAAGCATCTTATCCAGTATGGACTGTTCGGAGGCGGACAAGACCGACTGGGCGATGCCGGTGGCGTTGACATGCTCAAGGGTCGCGACCGTTTGCGCGTGCAGTTGGATTGTCGTGTCGGCCAGAAAATTGCGGTGGAACTCATCGGCCATGGCGTCCCAGTCCTCGGCTTCGAGCCGGAAACCGACGGCATGGTAGAAGTCGCGCACAGGGAAGCCGAAAGTCTCGCGGTAGTATTCGAGTCCGATGGCCTTAAGCCCGCGCGCGCGCAGCATGGCGTTGACAGCGTTCAGCCCGGCTTGAGTGTCATCCAGCAGGGTACCGTTCCAGTCCCAGATAATGTGCCTTAAGCCCATAGGCAAAACAATAAGGCAGACGGGGGTGTTTAGGGAAGTCCAAACCCCTGAACATTTAAAATCGCCGACACTTCTTGACCTTTGAGAGATAATCACGTAAACTATCAAATTGGTAAAGGTGGTTAAGAAGTCCGGATGGTAATGGCGTTGTTTTTTTGGGGTTTAGCCGCGGCCGCCTTAGCTTGATTTCTGCCGGATGTATGCGGTGGTGCCTCGGGGCGTAACGTTTAAAAAAGGAGAACAGCAGTGAACACACCGATAAACCAGCTTCTCATGCAAAAGGGCGGAGATATCATCACGGTTTCGCCGAACGCTTCGGTTTTCGATGCCATCAAGTTGATGGATGAAAAGAACATCGGGGCGCTCCTTGTGCTTAACGCGCACGGGAAGATCGCCGGCATCTTTGCCGAGCGGGACTGTTTCCGCAAGATCGTGTTGGCCGAAAAGTCACCCAAAGAAGTGCCGGTCAAGGCTGTGATGACAAAGAAGGTCATTTATGTCTCGCCTGAAACAACAGTGGATGAGTGCATGGCGCAGATGACCAGGAATCGCATACGGCACATTCCGGTGCTGGAGAACGACGGCAAGATACTGGGGATCGTCTCGATCGGGGACCTGGTCAAATTCGTCGCTTCCGAGCAGGATGCGATGATCAGGAATCTTGAGAAATATATCGAAGGGTCGCTCTGAGCGGCCGCTCTCGGCTAGCCGTCGGTATTTTGGCGGAAGCCCCGGGATGGATTCCGCCATGACGGATTAAAACTGGATTTCCCCGTAAACCGGGTAATCAGGGAGGCATCAATGACAGAATCATCTGCGGCAGCCGCGGCCTGCGGCTGCCAGTGCGCTTGCGCATCTTCAGAAACCGAACTCGCCGCAGGGCTGGACGCGATCATCGGCGAATACCGGGACAAGCCGGGCGGCCTGATTCCGGCCTTGCAGACCGCGCAGGCGCTTTACGGTTATTTGCCTGAGACAGTTATCCGCAGAATCGCCGACGGTTTTGGCAAGACGGTGAGCGAGGTGGCGGGTGTCGTGACCTTTTACTCCTTTTTCACGCTGCATCCGAGGGGCAAGTTCTTGGTGCGCGTGTGTCTCGGCACGGCCTGTTACGTGCGCGGCGGCAAAGAGGTGCTGGACGCTTTCAAGAAGAAGCTTGAGATAGATGTCGGCGAGACCACGCCTGACCGCATGTTTTCTCTGGAGGTGGGGCGTTGTTTCGGAGCTTGCGGCATGGCGCCGGTGGTGATGGTCAATGATGATGTGCATCAGCGCGTGAAGCCCGCGCTGGTGGGTGATCTGGTCAACAGGATTTTGTCCGGTACCGCAGCGGCGGAAGTAAAGGAGAATGCATGAGCGTCACTGGATTGAAAAGGATTGGCAGCGTGGCAGAACTCACAGAGTGGCGTGACCGCCTGCGCGCCGAGTCGGCTGTTGCTGAAACCGCGGGCAAGCGGCAGATTCTGGTGTGCTTCGGCGGAAGTTGCCTGGCTTCCGGCGCGAAGGAAGTCCGCGACGCTTTGCGGGTGGCGCTTGATCTGGAGAAGCTCAATGACCAGGTGGCGCTGGTGGAGACCGGCTGCATGGGGCCGTGCGTGATGGGGCCGGTGGTGATGATCGGTGACGACCGGACTTTTTATCAGGGGGTCAAACCGGAAGACGCCTCCGACATAGTCCGACAGCACATTTGCGGCGGTCAGCGGGTCGAGCGGCTGCTGACGCATGACGCTGCCGGCACGCTGCCGGCGCCGTGCCGTCAGGAGATGGAGTTTTTCAAGCGGCAGACGCAGGTGGTCTTGCGCAATTGCGGGTGGATCGACCCGGGTAAAATCGGCGAGACCGTCGCGCGTGACGGCTATGCCGCGCTGGCCAAAGTGGTGTCGGGCATGAAGCCCGAAGCGGTGATCAAGGAGATGGAGGTGTCAGGGTTGCGCGGACGCGGCGGGGCCGGTTTCCCGACCTGGCTGAAGTGGCAATTCGCGAGTGTTTCGCAGTCGACTGACGGTGTGCGTTATGTGCTTTGCAACGCGGACGAGGGAGATCCCGGCGCTTACATGGACCGCAGTGTGCTGGAGGGTGATCCCCACAGCGTGATCGAAGGCATGGCCATAGCGGCTTACGCGATCGGGGCGCGGCAGGGATATGTGTATGTCCGCGCGGAGTATCCGCTGGCGGTTGAGAGGCTTTCGACGGCGATCGCCCAGGCCCGCGTGTGCGGACTGCTGGGCGAGAACATTTTAGGCACGCCCTTTTCCTTTGACCTTGAGATACGCATGGGGTCCGGCGCTTTCGTGTGCGGCGAGGAGACGGCGCTGATCGCCTCGATCGAGGGCAAGCGCGGCGAACCGCGCCCGCGCCCGCCGTTCCCGGCCCACAAGGGTTTGTGGGGGCGCCCCACGGTACTCAACAATGTCGAGACCTACGCCAATGTCGCCGCGATCATCCTGAAAGGCGGGGCGTGGTACGCGGGGATGGGCACGGCCAAGAGCAAAGGCACCAAGGTTTTCGCGCTGGCGGGCGCGGTGCGCAACACCGGCCTGGTGGAGATACCGATCGGCACGCCGCTGGGCGAGGTGGTTTACGACATCGGCGGAGGCATCCGCAACAACCGTAATTTCAAGGCCGCGCAGATCGGCGGGCCATCCGGCGGCTGCATCCCGCGCCAGAACCTGAACGTGCCGCTGGATTACGAGTCGCTTGCGGAACTCGGCGCGATCATGGGTTCGGGCGGACTGATCGTCATGGACGAGGACACCTGCATGGTGGATGTGGCGCGTTTCTTCATCGAGTTCGTTCAAGAGGAATCCTGCGGCAAGTGCGTCCCGTGCCGCGTCGGCACGCGGCGCATGCTGGAGATACTCGAACGCATCTGTCAAGGCGAGGGCGAAGAGGGCGACATCGAGCGTCTGGAGGAACTGGGCAACTTCATCAAACAGTCCTCGCTGTGCGGGCTCGGTCAGACCGCGCCCAACCCGGTGTTGTCAACCATCCGGCATTTCCGCGAGGAGTATGAGGAGCATATCCGCGACCGCCACTGCCGCGCCGGTGTTTGCGCCGGTCTGGTGCGCGCGCCTTGTCTGAGCGCGTGTCCGGCCGGGGTGGACGTGCCGGGCTTCGTCTCGCTGGTGGGCGACAAGCGTTATGCCGAGGCGTTGCGTCTGCACCGCCAGCGCAACCCCTTCGCTTCGGTCTGCGCGCGGGTCTGCTTCCACACCTGCGAGGACAAGTGCCGCCGGGCATCGCTCGACGAGCCGGTCGCCATCCGCGGCATAAAGCGCTTCATGGTTGATCAGGAGGTCATGGTCCAGGTGCCGGATGTCTGTGAGAACGCCGCCAACGCCAAGCGCAAGGTGGCGGTGATCGGCGCCGGGCCGGCCGGTCTTGCGTGCGCCTATTTCTTGGCGCGGATGGGTTACGCCCCGGTCGTGATCGAGGCGGAGCCGCGTCCCGGCGGCATGCTGGTGCAGGCGATACCGGCATACCGGCTGCCGCGCGAGGAGCTGGCTCGCGAGGTGCGTATGATCGAGCATCTTGGCGTGACCATCGACACCGGAAGGGCGCTCGGGCGCGATTTCACGTTGGCTGGTTTGCGCAAAGACGGCTACGAGGCGGTTTTTCTGGCGGTCGGCGCGCCTTTGGGCGTTGGGCTTAAAGTTCCCGGCGCGCACGCGCGCGGTGTGACCGAGGCCATGTCTTTCCTGCGCCAGTACAACATTCGCGGTTCGGTGCCGGTCGGCAAGCGGGTGGCGGTGATCGGCGGCGGCAATGCCGCGATCGACGCGGCGCGTTCCGCGATCAGGCTCGGCGCGCAGAGCGTGACGGTGATATACCGCCGCACGCGCGAAGAGATGCCGGCCTATGCCGAAGAGATCGAAGAGGCTTTGCAGGAAGGGGTAGTGCTGCGTACGCTGGTCAATCCCGAGGAGTTTATCGTCGAGGACGGAGCTGTGGCCGGCATACGGCTGCGCGCCATGAAACTCGGCGAGTTCGACCGTTCGGGGCGCAGGCGTCCTGAAGCCGGTGACGCCGCCGGCGAGACGTTGCCTGCCGACCAGGTGATCCTTGCGATAGGCCAGGCGCTTGACAATAAGGCGCTGTCCGGCGAGATCGAGATTGAGCTTGACGGCAAGGGGTGGGTCAAGGCCGACCCGCGCACGGGCGCGACTTCTCTGCCGTGGCTGTTCGCCGGAGGCGATGCCGCGACAGGCCCGTCTTCCGTGGTCGAGGCCATCGCGGCTGGCGAGCGCGCGGCCGTGGCGATCGACAAGATGTTCACCGGCGCGGAGCATGCCTTCTGGCGCGGCTACCGCGACAGCGGCGTGGGGTTCGATCCTTATGCCGATCCTGTCAACTACGCCCGCGAGAAACTGCACACGATGCCGCTGGAGAAGCGCCGCCAGAATTTCGCCGAGGTCGAGCAGTCATGGAACGAGGCCACAGCGATCCGCCAGGCGCGGCGCTGCCTGCGCTGTGACTACGGCAAACAACCCTGCGAATGCAAATAGCTTAACCGGAGACATTTTCATGTTTAACGTCACGATTAACAAAAAGACGATACAGGTTCCGGAAGGGACCACGATTCTACAGGCCGCCAAGAATGTGGGAGTGACTATTCCGACGCTCTGCAATCTGGAGCACCGCGAGGCGATCGGCGCGTGCCGGGTCTGCCTCGTAGAGGTTGAGGGGGCGCGCACGCTGGTGGCGTCCTGCTCGACGCCGGTGACCGAGGGCATGGTGGTCCACACCAACAGCACGCTGGCGCGCAACTCGCGGCGGCAGGTGCTTGAGCTGCTGCTGTCGGAGCATGACGGCAACTGCCAGACCTGCGACCGCAGCGTCGATTGCGAGCTGCGTGCGCTGGCAGACGAGATGGGCGTGACCTTCCTGCCCTATGAAGGTGTAAAGGCCAAGAAGAAGGTGGACGACTCAACGCCGGCACTGGTGCGCGATAACGCCAAATGCGTGAAATGCCGACGCTGTGTCACGGTCTGCGGCGAAACGCAGGGGGTCGGAGCGCTCTTCCCGCAGGGACGCGGTTTCCAGACCGTGATCGGTCCGGCTTTCACGCGGGACCTTGACGGGGTGGCCTGCGTGCAGTGCGGCCAGTGCGCGGCGATCTGCCCGGTCGGCGCGATCGTCGAGAAGAGCTGCATCCCGGATGTCTGGAAGGCGCTCGAGAATCCCAAGCTGCATGTGATCGTGCAGACCGCTCCGGCGATCCGCGCCGCGCTGGGCGAGTGTTTCGGTTACGACCCCGGCACGCGCGTCACCGGCAAAATGGCGGCCGCGCTGCGCCGTTTGGGTTTCGACGGCGTTTTCGACACAAACTTCACTGCGGATCTGACGATCATGGAAGAGGGCACGGAGCTTTTGACGCGCCTGAAAAAGGCGCTGGTCGACAAAGAGCCGGTGGCCTTGCCGATGTTCACGAGCTGCTCGCCGGGATGGGTCAACTTCGCGGAGTTCTATTTCCCGCAATTCCTTCCCAACATCTCCACCTGCAAGTCGCCGCAGCAGATGTTCGGGGCGGTGGCCAAGACCTATTATGCTGAGAAGATCGGCAAGAAGCCGGAAGAGATGGTGGTGGTCTCGGTGATGCCCTGCACTGCCAAGAAGTTCGAGGCGCAGCGGCCGGAAATGAACGCGAGCGGTGTGCGGGACGTGGACTACGTGCTGACCACCCGCGAACTGGCCCGCATGATCAGGGAGGCCGGCATTGACTTCAGGGCCCTGCCCGACGAGGACATGGACGCGCCGCTGGGGCTGTCGTCCGGCGCGGCGGACATTTTCGCCAACACCGGTGGCGTTATGGAGGCGGCCTTGCGCACGGCTTACGAGATTGTGACCGGCAAAGAGCTGCCCGTGGACAACCTGCACGTCAAGGCCATTGCGGGTTTGGAAGGCGTGAAAGAGGCGGCCTTGACTATCACCGGCACCAAGAAAGAGTGGGCGTTCCTGGAGGGCGTCGAGCTTAAGGTGGCGGTGTCGCATGGACTTGGCAACACCCGGCGACTGCTGGAGCACATCAAGTCCAACGGCCCGGTCTATCATTTCGTCGAGGTGATGACCTGCCCGGGCGGCTGCATCGGAGGCGGCGGGCAGCCGCGCTTCACGGATGACTCGGTGAGAATGCAACGCATCTCTGCGATCTACAGCGAGGACGAGAGCAAACGCATGCGTAAGTCGCACGAGAATCCGGATGTCCAGACGCTGTACGCGGAGTACTTGGGCAAGCCGCTGGGCGCAAAATCACACCATCTGCTGCACACTCACTCCAAGGCCAAAGAGGTGTAGCGGTAGGCGGATGTTGATTCAAAAATCCGTCTGTTATTTGCCGCACCGCGCGGTCCGGGTGCCGGACACGTGTGCGGCCTTGCATTAGCGCGCGGTCAGACGCTGCACCGTGTAGGCGGCGGGCGAGACGGTTTTTTTGCGGGCCTCATCCCAAGTCTTCATCTCCTCCAGCGATTCGAAGAGCGCGACGCAGGCGGTCTCGTAATCCACGCCGGCCAGTTCAACGATCAGCCGGGTGCTGCGGTCGAGCAGTTTTTTATTCGAGGCCTCGACATGCGCCATCCAGTTGCTGGTGAGCCGCCCCATCTTCCCCATCGAGGCTGTCGAGGTGTTGTTGAGCGTCAGCTTGACCGCTAGATGCGAGAAAAGCTTTAGCGGCGTTTCCGGAATGTCCACGCCAACATGGATCAGCGTGCCGTCCCAAGCGGCTGCCGGTTTGGAGCCGATGATCAGCGCGGACCGCACGCCAAACGGTTTCGCGGCTTCTAGAAAGGCCTGACGCCAGGGAGCGCCAGCGGCGGGATCAAGAGCGGCAGCCTCATCGCCGACCAGCACGGCCATGGCGGCGTTGGATTGGACCTCGGTGCGGGATGTGTCAGGCTCGTTGCCGATGCGGAAGGCGTGGAGCGAGGCCCGGTCGATCTTCGGCGGGTTCTTGCGGATGTCGGGAGAGGCGCCGAGCCGGATGTAGGTCTCGGGTGTCCAATCGAGGCAGCGCGGCTCGTGTTCCAGCACGCGCAGCCAGGCGTCAGGCGTGGTGCGCAGGGGGTCTTTGACAAAGGCCCAGGGCGCGGGGGAGAGGGTGTCGTCGCAGCGCCGGAAAGGCGGGATCTTGAAGGTCGGCGCGCGTTCGGTGGTGTCAGTGAAGATGTCGAGCAGGTAGTCGTCCGCAAAGTAGGTGAGGCGCCCGCCACGCTTGTACAGGCTCTCCTCGTAATCCGCCAGGCGCGCGAGGGCGGTCACGTTCTTGTCGCCGCGAAGCTGCGCGAGGAGCGTGTCGAAACGTTCGAGCGTCTGAGCGGGTGACGGCGCGCCGCCGACGCAGCGTCCGTACACCCGCGCCTTCTGCTCGGCGGAGAGTCGTGCGCTGAGATGATCGGCCATCGCCGCCTCATAGGCCATGCCGGCGATGAGCAGCTCGATCGTGGTGGCCTGCATACGCGTGGAGCCAGCTACAGACATGGGGCCGGTGCAGAGCACGAGCTTGGTGACCGCGTCGTTGCGGATCACCCGGCGGCAGCGTTCCAGTTTGTCGGCCAGCAGGTCGGCCGGGTTGTTGAACAGGAAGAAGACCTGAGCTTTGACATCCAGGCCGCGCAGGATGGTCCCGATCACGGACGAGGTTTCGCCGCCCTCGGAGATCGCCACGATCACATCGCCCTCCGCGGCGCCCGCCTGCTCCATCTGGTGGTAACCGAAGGTGATATAGTCCTCGAACATCTCGACCGATCGCACGAGCGCGTAATCGCCGCCGGTCATGACCGCGTGGGTGCGTCCGGCCATGTCGCCGCATACGGCTTTTAGGTCAGGGTGACGTTCGATCGTCTCGCGCCAAAAACGGCGGTTGGCGGCGTCGAGCAGGATCGAGAGGCGTCCGGTCGCGCCGCAGCCGCTGAAGTAGACCTTCCTGTTCCGGTCCAGCGCGGTTTTTATGGCGTCACGCAACTTTGCGAACTCGGTCGAGGCGGCCACTCGGCGGGCCACGGGCGGGATATCCTCGTCCACGCTCAGCAACATTCCGATTCCCTGGGCCGTGTCGGCCTGCAACGCCTGAGAGAGGCCGCGTGTTTTGGGGTGCGACTGCTCGGTCGGCAGGTAGCCGAGATGGAACTGCGTTTCGTTGCGGATAAAGTCGAGTGCCTTTTCGCGCGGAGTGGCGGCCCCGCGCGTGCGGCAACCGGAGAGGTTGCAGGACAGGGCGAGTGTTAAGCATGTCGCGATGGTTCTTGCCTGTGTGTGCATGTGTTTCCTTGTTTGTCGTTTGTTTGGTTATGACCGCGCCGCTGTCGGTTGCGAGCGTTCGGTCATCTCGCTTAAGGCGGGGGCGGCGCGGCTGGGGTCAATTTCAGCAGCGCGTGGAGTGCGGGGTCTTTCCTGAACACCTCCTCCGGCGTGAGGCCGTCGAGTTCGTGCGGGAAGACGACCCACTCGTCGGTCTCGTGCAGATAGAAGTCGGGCCGGCCCGCGGTGAGGTTGCGTCCGGGTTTCCAGTAGACGGTCGCCAGCCGCGTGTCCGCGCCATACGGCGCCAGCCGATCTAGCACGGCGCGCGCTGTGTTGCCGGTGTCAAACACGTCATCCACGACCAGCACCCGCGACCCCGGGGTGACAGAGCCGAAGACCGCGTCGGCGTTCTCGAAGGCGACTTCTGAGCGGTGGGTCAGTATGCCGGTGTAGGACTGGCATTTCAGCACACGGTGGCGCGGACGCAGACCGTGGTAGAACAAAAACTCATGAACCGCCACGCCCACTGGCGCCCCGCCCCGCCACAGCGCGATCAGGTCATCCGGCAGCCAGCCGGAGTCGAGAATGAGCCGCGCGAGGCGGAAACTGTCCAGCAGATAAGCGTTGGCGGAGACATAGATTTTATCGCTCATGGCCTCCCCTTTCGAGCGATACAATACCATATCTGGCGGGAGGAGCCTAGCTTTCAAGCTTTTACCATGAAAGGGCGCGTCGGATGGCGGAGAGGGAGGGATTTGAACCCTCGGTGCCCGTAAGAGCACACAGCATTTCCAGTGCTGCGCCTTAGACCACTCGGCCACCTCTCCTGAAAAAGAAGCGTATTTTATAACGGTTTCATTTGTGGAAGACAATGCAAAAATGAAAACACCCTGGCAGGAAAGGGGGCGATTCAACAAAGTGAAATCGCACCTATGGAAATTAGGAGGGAGGAATTAGTTGACAGGGGGCTGGGGTTTGGAGGATCATTATCACTATGGAAGATACTAACTCTTATCTCGGGCTGTTTTTTGAGCCGATCCGGCAGTATCTGCAGGATGATGCCGTTTCGGAAATCCTGATCAACGGGCCCAATCAGGTTTTCATTGAACTTAAAGGCAAACTGCAGCCGACGGAGGCGCGCTTTGTAAGCGAGCCCGCTTTGAAAGCGGCGGCCGTGAACGTGGCCAAGAATGTCGGGCGCATGCTGAACGAAGAGAACCCGCGGCTGGACGCGCGGCTGCCTGACGGCTCGCGCGTGCATGCCGTGATCCCGCCGCTGGCGCGCTGCGGCACGGTGGTGGCCATCCGCAAATTCAAGAAGGAGAAGCTGACGATCAAGCAACTGATCGAGTTCGGCAGCATCACAGAGCAAGGCGCGCGACTGATCGACGTGATTGTCAAGCTGCACAAGAACGTGATCGTCTCCGGCGCCACCTCCTCCGGCAAGACCTCGGTGTTGAACGTGCTCAGCGCCTTTATTCCCGAAACCGAGCGCATCCTGGTGATCGAAGACGCCAGCGAGCTGCAACTGCAGCAGGCGCACACGGTCTGTTTCGAGACGCGCAAACCGGACAAGAATGACAAGGGCGAGGTCACGATACGCGACCTGATCCATTCCGCCTTGCGTCTGCGTCCGGACCGTCTTGTCATCGGCGAGATACGCGGCGGCGAGGCGCTGGATCTTTTGCAGGCGCTCAACACAGGCCACGCCGGCAGCATGTCGACCATACACGCCAACAGCTCGCTGGACTGCCTTTCGCGCATCGAGACTTGCTCATTGCTGAGCGGCATCGACATTCCGCTCTCGGCCCTGCGCTCGCAGGTCGCCTCGGCCATTGACGCGGTGGTGCACACGGCGCGTCTTTCCGACGGTTCGCGCAAGATCACGGCAGTATCCGAGGTGCTGGGACTGAAGGACGGCGAGTATGTCGTGAAAGACCTGTACCGCTTCAATGTGCGCGGCATCGGTCCTGATGGCAGCCTGGACGGGGCATTCGCCGGTACCGGGCACAAGCCCAGTTTCCTGCAAGAGGCGGCCCTGCGCAATATGCCGCTGGACGAGAGCATGTTCGAAGTGAGTTGAGGCTGAGCTCAGAGCACCGTATTCATAACTCAGAACGGGAAATAACTTCGGCGTTTGATGTCGGGCCTTCGGATTCGGAAGATAATCATGGACAGGATGACACCACAGCAGCGCCACCGCTGCATGGCCAGCATCCGCGGCAAAGACACGGGGCCGGAGATGGCCGTTCGGCGTATGGTTCACGCCATGGGGTTCCGCTACCGGCTGCATGTCAGGGCGTTGCCCGGATGTCCTGACATCGTGCTGCCGCGCCACCGCAAGATCATTTTTGTGCACGGCTGTTTTTGGCACGCGCACGGATGCGCGGCGTCAAGGCGCACACCAGCGACCAACAAAAAATTCTGGAAAGACAAGTTCACGCGGAACAAAGAGCGTGACGCCAAGAGCCTGCAAGCGTTGTGGCGCGGCGGGTGGCAGGTGCTGGTGATCTGGGAGTGCGAAACCAAGGAAGCCGCGCAACTGCGGACGCGCATTGCCGGGTTCCTGGCGCCGGCCGCGCGCGCCGCCAACTATCCACTGAACGAACAGCACGCGCTTTACGGGATGGTGGCTGAAGCGTCGGAATTTGAAATCAGGAATTAGCCGGAGCTTCTTGTTGCGCTTCATGACAATTTTTGGCAATATATAAATATATAACTTGTTGTCTTAACATTCTGCGGATATCTGCGGATAACCGCAGTGTGCCTTTGCCCGCAGAATTAATGTATTGTTACGGGCATTGAAGCGGGCGGCAGGTTTTTCGCAGGCTCAAAACAAACCGCAAGATGGAGTCACACCATGAGGCATAGTCAATCTGATCCCGGATTCTGGCAACGCAAGCTGATGGCTTTTCTGCATGACGCGCCGGACAAGTGTTTCGACATCAGCCGCCACGCGGAAGCCGCCGCGAGAGTGCAAGTGCAAGCCGGGTTTACGAGCGACGAGGCGCGTAAAAACATTGAAAAAGCGTGCAAGCCCGCGGACTGGTTCTCATCCGCGGCCGAGCGTTTCGTCTTCCCGAGAGTGAAGTGCTCGCATGATTTCAAGAAACAACCGCTCTTTATTCACCCGCTGTCTTCGAAACCCTACTACTTCCCGGACGGGTTCGCATCCAAGTCTGGAACGCACACGGAAGCCGTCCAGACCGCGCTAGGCGGCATTCAGACCGATGATTGGCACGAGCGCTTTTTCTTGTATTGGCGTCGCTGGCAGGAGAACGCCACGGCCTTGACTGGCAATCAGGCGCTTGCCTTTTTACCGGCCGACACCCGTATTCCAGACCACACGATCTGGAACCACATGACCGTGACCGCGGCTTTAGCGCCGTGCATCGTCAATGGCGAGGTCAGACCCGAACTGCTGCTCTTCCAATTCGGTCCGGTACAGGACTTCATCGCGCAGGCCCGCACGACCCGCGACCTCTGGTCAGGCTCCTATCTGATCTCCTGGTTGATGGCCCACGCCCTCAAAGCCGTGACCGACGAGATCGGTCCCGACGCGGTCGTCTTTCCCAGCCTGCGCGGCAACGGTATTTTTGATGCGCTACACAAGGATGTCTTCTACGCCACGCCGTGGAAACAAGGCGATCATGGGCAGAGCCAGACCACATGGGAACGACTGGTCAAAGACAAAGGCGGCAACGCCAAGGTGGCTGACTGGCTACTTACCCCAACATTAACCAACCGTTTTCTGGCGATCGTGCCGCCGGGAGATGGCGAACGGCTTGCCCGCGAGGCGCAACAGGCCATTCGGACCGAATTGGAGACCATAGGCGATAACGTATGGAGATGGCTGCTCGCCAACGGAGCGAAAGACGAATGGAAAGAACGCTGGGGCATGCAGCTTGACGCTTTCCCGCAGTCCGCTTGGGCCGTGCAAGCGTGGCTTGACCGCGAGGCTTGTCTTGCGGAGGCTGAGAAGTTGCCGCAAGATCCCGAAGACAAGATCGGCGTGGCCGGCCGTGTCAAAGCCATGCTCGAACTGGGCGAAAACACGCTGCCCGAAGATGACCGGGACGAGCGTTACTATAGTGACAAGGCAAAGAAAACACGTCTCAATAACTCCGGCATTCTCTGGTGCGCGCATTACGCCTTGCTAGACGCCAAGCTCGCCGCGCGCCGCAACACGCGCGATTTCGCGCAGTGGAATCCGGTCAGCACGGATGCCGCCGTTAAAGACTCGCTCTCCGGCAAGGAGGAGTGTGTAGGCGATGAGGACTTCTGGAAGAAGCTGACGGAAGAGCACGAGCGGGTTTTCACGGCAGCCTCACATCGTTACGGCGCCATGAACCTGATAAAACGCCTATGGTGCCGTCCCGAGATCATCGGGTATCTGCCGCAAAAGCTCGGGCTGGAATCCGGCGTCGTCAACCAGGCTTTGCGATTTGACTCCACCCAGAAGATCGCCAAGCGCAACACCACTGAGTCCGGGGGTCGGAGTCCCGCGCCCTCTAACCCCTACATCGCAGTTCTGGCAATGGACGGCGACCAGATCGGCAAGTGGGTTTCGGGCGCGAAGACGCCCGCGTTTCTAGATCAGCTTGTGCCCCAAGCC
>CAYRZP010000016.1:0-23755 GCA_964428885.1 uncultured Lentisphaeraceae bacterium | reverse complement strand
AGGGATAAAACGCTATCAGTTCGGACAATAGGAGAGCAGATGAATAACGTTGTTAAAATTTCGGCTGTCGCGGTCATACTGGCATTGGGCATGATTCTTTCCTCATCCATGTTGTCCAAATTATTCGTCAGGATCAGACACGAGCAGGCCATCACGGTAAAGGGATACGCGGAGAAGGATGTCACGTCAGACGTCGGGAAGTTCGCCTCCACCTGTACCGCGAGGGGAGCCAGTCTGAAGGAGGCCTACGGTAAATTGCAGGAAAGCAGGAATGCGGTGATAGCGTATCTCAGGCGGGCGGGGTTCGTCGAGGCAGAACTGGTGTCGGGCACCATTCAGACCGCTAAGATCCCCAAGCGTGACGCGCAGGGTAAAGAAACCAACGAAACGGAATACTATGACGCCTCTCAAACCGTCACAGTCACGTCCGGCAATGTCCGGCTGATTAGTGACGTTTCAACCGGCATAACCGAATTGATCAAGGACGGGATTGAAATCAGGGCCGGGGATCCCGATTTCTACATCTCCGACCTGAAGGACACGAAACTGGGACTTCTCGCTGAAGCGACGTCGGACGGTTACCGGCGTGCGGTGGCGCTCGCGGACAACAGCAAGGGCAAGGTCGGGGCCTTGATCTCCGCGCAACAGGGGGTTTTCCAGATAACCAAACGCAACTCAACTGACACTTCCGGATACGGCGAGTACGACACTTCGACTATCGAGAAGACGGCGAAAGCCGTGGTGACGCTCGAATACGCGATCGAGCCGAACGGTCATTGATGGCATTGATGGTGTCGTAGTTAGTGCCTTACAAGCCGACAAACACAATAAAAAACAAGTTGTTTGGGAATGGTGGAACACTGGAATAATGGAACATACTGCGGCTTCTTAGGTCTCTACCCCATCATTCCACCATTCCATCATTCCATCATTCCACTATTCCAGTTGGGTTGCGGGCTTCGCTCGCGTTGGATATCAGGACAAAAGGCGATATGACTGAGTGGCGGCATGTTCTTGTGCTGATGGCGATGCTCTCCTGCGCGGGGGTGCGCGCGCTGGCGGAGGGCTTGACGCTATCGTCTGCGGAGATCGACGGTAACGGCAACTGGGTGCAGCGGTGCACGGTGCCGCGGCGGGGGAAAGCCAAGTTGCTGGTGCCGTATTCGGTCGGCGAACTGCGGTATCCGAAGTGGGAGGCGCTCACCAACGGCACGAAGCTCATCACCTGCGAACCGGGCTGGGGGATGTGCTATCACATGCTGGCGCTTCTGAACGAGAGCGGAGACTCGTATGCGATCATCCAGCAAGGCGCGCGCTTTTACGCGACGCAACTCACCGCCCGGATCGGCAAGCATTCAGACGAGGTCGTTTTTGAGACCGCCTACGTGCCGGTGGCGGCGGATGAGTTCGCGGGCAAATTGCCTTTCGAGAGCGTTGTCGTGCCGTTCAAAGGCGGATGGTTCTCCGCCGCCCAAGTGTACAAGCGGATCGTCGAGAATGAACCATGGGTAAAATACTCGCGCGAGCGCGATTTTGGCAAGCTGCGGGATATCGGTTTCTGGTTCTGGAACCGTCTCACGAGCGACATCGTGATTCCGCCGGTGGAGCAGTTCATGAGGGACGCCGGTGTGCCGGTCGCCTTGGACTGGTACTGGTGGCATTCCAATTCTTACGACACCGCCTATCCGAACTATTGGCCGCCGCGCGAAGGTGTCGAGAAATTTCGCCGGGCGGTGAAACGCATGAATGATCTAGGCATATATTGCCAGACTTATGTGAACGGCATGACGTGGGACATGGACGACCCGAGCTGGGAAAAGGGCGGCACGAAGTGCGCCCGGCGGCGGAAAGACGGTTCCTTCCCCGCCACCGCCTGGAACCGCTTCACTAACCATCGCCTCGCGGAGATGTGCGGTGAAGCGCCGGAGTTCCAGTCCATCATGCGCGACACGGTGAGGAAGATCCTCGCCTGCGGTTTCGACGGACAATACCTTGACATGATCGGTAACGCTTCTTATCAGCCGTGCTACGCGACCAACCACGTTCATTCCCCGGGTGGCGGCGATCACATGGTGAAGAACTACCGCAAATACGTTTTGGCGGTCAAGGCGGACAATCCGGGTGTCCAGTTCTCTACCGAGGAGTGCAACGAAGCGTATATGGACCTCTTCGATGGCTGCGTTTGCTTGTCGCCGAGTTACGAGCGCTTCGCCGGCGCGGGAGAAGTCAAGATCGACAAGGTGCCGGTGTTTCTCGCGGTTTATCACGGCGCCGTCGCCGTCTACGGGAGTTTCGCGATGCTGGACGGCATTCCGGCGTGGGATCCGCTTTGGCCGGACTCGGAGCGCTGGACTGACGAGAAGGATTGGATTGCGCTTTTCCCCGACCAGTTCCAGGTCGAACTCGCGCGCTGCGTAGTTTGGGGAACCCAGCCTTTCATTCACAACTTCCGCATCGGAAACACGCGTGATCCGCATTGCGCTCCCGGCTATCGCTTCATGATAGACACCGCGCGCTTCTACTACTCCCACCGCGACTTTCTCTTCAACGGCGAGATGCGCGATCCGGGCACGATGGAGTGCGAAGAGCTGAAGGTCGAGTTCCTGAACCGCGGCACCTATTCAAAGAAAGGCGAGTATGCCGTCGCCTACCATGTGCTGCCGACCGTTTTCCATTCGATTTGGCGAAATGCCAAGGGTGAAACCGCCGTAGTGCTCGTCAACTGGTCCCGTGCACGGCAACACTACCGCCTGTCTGCGCCTGACGGGAAAACCGAAGGCGATCTCGCTCCGAGAAGCTGGAAGTTGGAAAGCCTTGATTCTATGACTAAAAATCGACAAGCTTGTGTTTTTCATTTTCCGGAAAGACAGCAGTGCGGCCAGTAACCCGAACAAGTGAGGTGACGAAATGAGCGAGAAAAAGCCCGGCATCCATACCTTATCCCTTCACGCGGGGCAGCGGCCCGACCCTACGACCGGGTCGCGGGCGGTCCCGCTTTATCAGACCACGTCGTACGTTTTCCGAAACTCCGAGCATGCCGCGAACCTTTTCGCGCTCAAGGAGTTCGGCAACATCTACACGCGGCTGATGAACCCCACCACGGATATGTTTGAGCAGCGCGTGGCCGCTCTGGAGGGCGGCACGGGCGCGCTCGCCACGGCCTCTGGGCAGGCGGCCATCACCTATGCCCTGTTGGCGGTCACGCGGCTGGGCGACGAGATCGTGGCGGCCGACAATCTTTACGGCGGCACGTACCAGCTCTTCAACAACACCTTCCCCAAGTTAGGCCGCAAGGTCGTGTTCGTCAACTCGCGCGACACCGAGGCGTTCCGCAAGGCCATCACGGAGAAGACCCGCGCGGTCTACATCGAGACGATCGGCAATCCCAAGCTCGATGTGCCGGATTTCGACGCGATCGCGCAGATCGCCCACGCGGCAGGTGTGCCGCTGGTGGTTGACAACACCTGCGGCATCGGGCTCGTGCGGCCTTTCGAGCACGGCGCTGACATCATCGCCAGCTCGGCCACGAAATACATCGGTGGCCACGGCACCTCCGTCGGCGGCGTGATCGTGGACTCCGGAAAGTTCCGCTGGGACAACGGCAAGTTCCCCGAGTTCACCGAGCCTGACCCCAGTTACCACGGCATCGCCTACTGGGACGCTCTCGGTAACGTGCCAGACCTCGGCAACGTGGCCTTTATCCTCAAGATCCGCGTCACTCTGATGCGCGACATCGGCGCGGTGCTCAGCCCCTTCAATGCCCGCGAGTTCCTGCTGGGACTGGAGACACTGCCGCTGCGCGTCGCGCGCCATTCGCAGAACGCCCTCGCCGTCGCGCAGTGGCTCAAGGGCCACCCGCTGGCCGCGTGGGTGAATTACCCCGGACTGCCGGACAGCCCGAGCCACGCGGTGGCCGCTAAGTATCTCAAGCAGGGCTTCGGCGGGATCGTCGGCTTCGGCATCAAGGGCGGACGCGCCGCGGGCGTGCGTTTCATCGACAGCCTCAAGCTGCTATCGCACGTGGCCAACATCGGCGACGCCAAGTCGCTGGTGATCCATCCCGCCTCGACCACCCACCAGCAACTCACCCCAGAGCAGCAACTGGCCACCGGCGTCACGGAGGATTTCATCCGCCTCTCGATCGGGCTTGAAGACATCGAAGACATCAAGGCCGACATTGACCAGGCACTGAAACAGGCGGCGCAGGCGTAAAAAACAGAAATGGGAGGCAGAACATGGGCAGGATATACAGCGACAATTCGCAATCCATCGGGAACACCCCGCTTGTGCGGCTCAACCGCGTCACGGAGGGTGCGAAAGCGACGGTTCTGGCCAAGGTCGAGGGGCGCAATCCGGCGTATTCGATCAAGTGCCGGATCGGCGCGGCGATGATCTGGGATGCCGAGAAGCGGGGCGTGCTAAAGCCTGGCATGGAGATTGTCGAGCCGACCAGCGGCAACACGGGCATCGCCTTGGCTTACGTGGCGGCCGCGCGCGGGTACAAGCTGACGCTGACCATGCCGGAAACGATGAGTATCGAACGCAGGCGAGTGCTGGCCGCGTTCGGCGCGAATCTGGTCCTGACGCCAGGAGCGGACGGCATGAAAGGAGCGATCAAAAAAGCCGAGGAAATCGTGGCGTCGGATCCGGAGAATCACTTCCTGCCGCAGCAGTTCAAGAATCCCGCGAATCCGGCCATTCACGAGCAGACCACCGGGCCGGAGATCTGGAACGACACGGACGGCGCGATCGACGTGCTGGTGTCTGGTGTCGGCACCGGCGGCACGATCACGGGCATTTCGCGTTACATCAAGAACACCAAGGGCAAGAAAATCCTGTCGGTGGCCGTGGAACCCAAGGAGAGCCCGGTGATCTCCCAGAAGCGCGCCGGCGTTGAACTCACGCCGGGCCCGCACAAGATCCAGGGCATCGGTGCCGGGTTTATTCCCGACACGCTCGACCTTTCGCTCGTGGACAGGGTCGAGCAGGTTGACAGTGCCGAGGCGGTCGGATATGCCCGCCGTCTGGCCAAGGAAGAAGGTCTGCTTGTGGGCATCTCGTGCGGTGCGGCCACCGCCGCCGCGCTGCGGCTGGCGCGGCAGGACGAATTCACCGGCAAGACCATCGTGGTCGTGCTCCCGGACGCCGGGGAACGGTACTTGTCAACCGTCCTGTTCGAGGGCGTCGGGGTTTAGAGGATTATCCCCTGCAATTCACGCCATGAGACTCTTGAAACGCGCGTTCAACAACATCCGGCGCCTTCCCCTGCGCCACGCCTTCCGCATCCGGCGCCTTCCGCCTGCGCCCCTGTCTGCAGATAGACCGTTCCCGCGGACGCCATCAGGCCCGCCGTCCCTGCGGAATGGGTGCCGCCATTGGCGTTGATGTCGTCCGTGCCGAACTCGTTAAAAGTCGCGCCCGGGCCCGTCAGACGGACCGAAATGCGTCCGCCGGCGCCTGAATAATAAGTGCCTGAGCCGCCGGTTCCGCTGGCGGTCATGGATCCGCTTCCATCGAGGTATGCGGCCGTGATATTTAGCGTTCCTCCTGAACCACGGTTCCAGCTTGTGTTTTTCGTAACCGGTGCCACCGTGGCGACGCCATCGTGGGTGAGGGTGCCGGTGACGGTCACTTGCACGGTCCCGCCACCGGGATTCGTGTTGCCCGCATCGCCGTTCTGGCCGTTGTTGCCGGGATAGGCCGGGTTGAGAATGGAATCGTAGGCGAGCGTGGACGCGGCCCCGGAATATAAGCCGCCGTGATAGGAGATGGCGGACGTTCCAGACCGGATGCCCCGCCCGGGCCCGTAGATAAATCCCGAGGAGGTCACGGCCAGGTCGCCGTTGACTGTGATGTCACACGCCGGCGCATTGGTGGGGTACGACTGAGCAAGGAGTAAATTTCCGAACGCGGCGTAGTTGGAAATCCGGACATCTCCGTCGAACGTGTAGGGGACATCGGCCTGGAAAATCCATTTACCGGCAATCTGGTGCTCTGCCGCCGCCGGGACGTTGAGCGTCCCGCCGAGGTAGAGGATGCCCGCCATGGGATCGGAGGTGCTGGTGAGGTTGGAGACCGACTGCCATCCGCCCGCGAGGTTGAGCGTGGCGGACGCAGGAATGGACAAGATGCCCTGGTCGCGGAGAAGAATGCGGTCGAACGCCCAGGATTCGCCCTGCCTCACCGCGGTGCAGGAAGTCTTCTTCGGATGCCGGACCGCGTAACTCCAGCTGTTGCCCTTGTCGTTCCCCACCAAAAGCGTTCCGTTAGCGTCCGCGGCGTTCTTGAGGAAGATCGTTCCGCCGCCCGCGGAGTTGCCGGCCGCGCCCCCGTTCGCCTTGAGGTTGGCCAAGGGCAGCGACACAGTTCCCGACGTGGCGATGAGCGCCACGCGGCCGCCGCTGCCGTTGTAGGAGTAGGATGTTTCAGCGACATCGTAGCACGAGGCGTTGACCGAACCGGCACCCGAAATGGACGTGGCGGAAAGGTACACGGAGCCGCCCGCGCCGCAACCCTTCTCGGGGTTGTTGCCGCTCGTCTTCTGGGAACTGGATCGGACGTCGATCGTCCCGTCGACTGACGCCGACCCGCCGACGGCGAGGTAGACGGCGCCGCCGCCATACGACTTTGCCGAGTTGGCGCTGTCTCCTCCGGAACCGAGTTCTGTCGGCTCGTACACATTGCCGTAGATCTGCGAATGAGACCCGTAGGGCGAAGCCGCATGCGTGGCGATGGCGGAACCTGCGTGGAATTTTCCGTACTCGAACCCTTTGCCCAGAAGTGCGATGGCCGTGCCGGAACCCAGCGTGAAGTCACCGCCCACCGCGACGCAGAGGCGGTTACTCTGCACGGTGGTGTTGGGCTGGTGCGTCCATTTGCCGCCGAGGATCTGCGCGTTGCCGGTGACGGTAAAGTTGGTGAAGACCGTGGCGGCGGCCGGATAGGTCGTGTTGAACGTGACCGTGCCCGTGTAGTAGTTCGTCTGCGTCCAGGAGGCGACGATGTTCGGGAGGCCGTTGACGCCGGCGTCCCACGTCATGTCGGCCGTGGAGAAAGCCCCGAGCAGGATGGCGTCGCCGGATGTCGGCACGCCGTGCGACCAGTTGGCGGCCACGGAGGCGTTGCCCGCCGCGGGGGCGATCCATGTGTTGTAGCCGGCGGGGGGATCCCAGTTCTGGACCGTGATCGAGGCTTCGCCGTCCTCGCCGATGAAATACAGGCCCGGCTCGATGGTGAGCGTCAACGTCGTGTCATTGGCGTTCGCCGGATCCAGCAGCGGCGTCACGTCGATCGCCACGGAGGCCGCGCCGACCGGGAACGTGGCCGTTCCGGAGAGCGCGACGTGGTTCACGCCTCCGACGGCGGTTCCTGACGCTGAATACGCCACCGTCAGCGGCAGGTTCGTGGCCGTGGCGGGTCGCGTCAAGGTGAACGCGCCGTGGACGAAGCCCTCCTCGAAGGCGTCGGAAGTCCCGACGATGGCCACCTCGCCGGACATGAATGGCGTGGAGGACGTCCGCAGGATCGCATGTCCGTTGGCGTTCGTCGCGAGGACGCCGAAGTTCAGCATCCGGTCGGCGGGAAGGCCGGAGAGGGTGTTGGAGACGACTACGCCCGGACCGACGCCCAGGGCTAGCAGGTTCGTGTAGGCGAAGGGCTCTTCCGGACCGAACACGGCGAAAAGATCGGCTTCGCCGGAAGCCAGCTCGGCGGAGAAGACAAAGGCGTCGCCGCTCTCGGAAAGCGAGATCGCGGGGTCGGCGGCGAAGACGGGCGTCGTCGAATCGGTCGTCTCCATGGCGCCGTAGGCGGCGAAACCCGCGTTGTCCGCGATGGTCTTGTGGGTGGCGGCGAGCCAGTCGGCGGAGCGGGCGACGTTGGCGACGCGCACTTCGTCGAGCTTGCCCTTCCAGGCGTTGCCGTAGTCGGCGTTGAGGATGCCCAGCCGCAAGGCGCTGGTGGTGGCCGTGACGTTGCCCGAGGCCTCGTTCCGCGCGCTCTTGTAGACGCCGTCGAGAAAGACCTTCATCCGGTTCGAGGCCAGATCCTTATCGTAGGTCGCCGCGACGTGGTACCAGCGGTTGGCGTCGGTCGCGGTGCCGGTGAATTCGCCGCCAAGGCCTGCGGTGCCGCCGCTGTTGCCGAGCGAAAAGGAGATGTTCCGATTGGTATATTTGAAAAGATAGAACGAAATCTGGCTGCTCGAACTGGTCCGTTTGGACAGGATGGCGCGGGGGTTCGTGTCGTTCTGCTCGTCGTAGATCCAGGCCTCGAGGGTGAGGCGGCCCATGCCTTCGAGCGAGCTGTGGTCGGCGGCCTCCAGCCAGTCGTTGTTGCCGTCCGGCAGCCGGGGCGAGAGCCCGACCTTGCCGGCGGAGCCCAGCGTTGTGTTTCCCTTAAGGGTCAGCGTGTTAGCCTGGGGGCTGGAGTCGCCGCAGGTCCCGCTCGTCTCGGCGAGGTGGTAGACGGCGACGTAGCCGTTGGACCACGTGGAGCCGTCGGTCGCGTAGGCCGGGAGGGTCGCGGCGGCGTTGCCCCAGTAGGCTGTGATCGCCACGTTGTTGGTGAGTCGCGGCACCTGTACCCAGACGAACGTGTCGCCGGACGGGTTCCAGGAGTCGATCTCGAAGTTGAGCTCGGCGCCGTCCTCGCCGGCGAAACGCAGGTCCCCGCCGGCCGCGTCCGCGACCTGGCCGTAGGCGAAACCGGGGAAGCCGGCCAGGTTGACCAGCACCGGAAAGTTCGTGAGCGTTTCGCCCCCTGCGTAACCACTGAAGGTCAGCGCGGCCCTGTAGGGCCAGTCGTCGTTGAACCCGCCTCGCGCGAACCCGGCGGCGAATAACATCGCCGTCACCAAGCCTGCCGGACTCAGAAGGTTTTTTTTCATGAACAAGCCTCCTCGACTTTCGCGGTGTGGCAATCTGGTGTGTTCCCTGACGTATCGGCACGCTAACCGACAGTTAAACAGAACAAGTCCGCAAAACCAGTTGAAATTAAATATGCATAAATCACCTTTAAATGCAAGTAAAATTCAATGTCTTGTCGGCGGTAATGCAAAAGCGGACACTTGTGATCTTCATGCCAGTCGAACGCGCTCAACATAGCTGGCTAAGCAGGCTTGTTCACTTTGGGAAGGTAATGGATTGTGTCGTTGAATTTGTGTTCAACAGACAACGCCCGTTTTTCAGAAGATCGTGTTGAGCAGCGACGCGACATCTTCGGCGGAGACGGGCCGCGGGTTGGCGGCGGTGGAGCCGGATGCCAGGGTCTCGCGGATCACTTCCGAGGTGTCTGCGATATGGCGGCCTCTGAAGGGGTTTTCGAGCCGCATGACGCCGAGCCATTGAGCCACCAGCGCTTCGACATCAATGCCCAGCCGGTTCTTGAGATCGAGCAGGTCCGGCTGTATGGCCGGGCGGTTGAACCCCAGCGCGGCGGGCAGGCAGCAGGCGCAGGCCAGCCCGTGCGCCACGTTGAAGCGGGCGCCCAGCGGGTGTGCGAGTCCGTGGATGACCCCGAGGCGCGCGTGGCACAGGGCTACCCCGGCGAGATAGCTGGCCTCCAGCATTTCGGCCGCGGCCTGCTCTTCCTGCCGGTATAAAGGCAGCAGCGAACGCGCGATGGTTTGCAGGGCGAGTTCGGACAGGGAACGTGTGAAAGGGGTGGCGTGGCGGCTGGTGTAGGACTCGAAGGCCTGGATGAAAGCGTCAAGCCCCGCCGCCGCGACGGTGGCGGGCGGGCAGCCGGACAGCAGTTCCGGGTCCAGGATCACCAGCCGCGGGATGTGCGAAGTGTGGCGTATGGACTGCTTGAGGATGCGGTCCGGATCGGTCAGCACGGACACCGGCGTGGCCTCTGAGCCGGTACCGGCGGTGCTTGGCGCGGCGATCAGAGGGATTTTCGCGGCGGTGACCAGCTTGGGGTGACTCTGGTAAAAAGCGGTTTTCTCCGAGGCTTCCGCCAGTCCTGCCGCGGCTTTGGCCAGATCGATCACGCTGCCGCCGCCGACGGCTGCGACCCAGTCGGGACGTTCCGCGCGTAGCTCGCCGCGCAAGGCGTCCACGTCACCCACGCGAGGTTCCCCGCCGCTGTGCCGCCAGGCGCGGACACGCATGTCAGAAGGGGCGGCGGACAGGATGCGTCCGAGCATGCCCGATGCTTGCAGGGAGTGGCCGTGCACGAGCAGGCCCCGCGTCCCGAACGCGCGGGCCAAGGCAGGCAGTTCCAGCGCGGCACCTGTGCGGGATATGGTCTGCTGCGGCAGATAAAGGGCTTCAGGCAGTATTTTCATGGTTTATGTCGTCGCGGAGCGACCGGATGCGGAGCTGGCCGCAGGCGGCGTTGACGTCCTTGCCGCGCGAGCGGCGCATGGTGGTTTTGATTTTGGCTTTGAGCAGGGCGTCTAGAAAAGCGAGGCAGTCGGCGTGGTCTGGCCGGCGGCCGTCAAAACCGTCCACCGGGCTGAGCGGTATCAGGTTGACTTTGCACGGCATTTGGCGCAGCAGGCGGATCAACCTGGCGGCGTGTTCCGGGCGGTCGTTCAGTTTCTTGATCAGGGTGTACTCGAAAGTCACCAGCCTGCCGGTCTTGGCGGTGTATTCCCGGCAGGTTTCAATCAGTTCGGCCAGTGGCCAGCGGCGGTTGACCGGCATGATGCGTCCGCGCAATTCGTCATCCGGCGCGTGCAGTGAGACGGAAAGCTCGAACTGCAGGCCTTCTCCGGCGAGGCGGCGAATGCCCGGCACAAGGCCGCACGTGCTGATGGTGATGTGGCGCGCGCCGATGTTGAGGCCATGCTGGTGGTTGAGGATGCGCAGTGCTCGCACGACGTTGTCGTAATTGGCGAAAGGCTCGCCCATGCCCATGACCACGATGTTGCCCGGCCGCGGCAGGGCCGGTTTCGCGCCGGGCCGC
Organism: uncultured Lentisphaeraceae bacterium; assembly: GCA_964428885.1. Taxonomy (GTDB): domain Bacteria; phylum Verrucomicrobiota; class Kiritimatiellia; order RFP12; family UBA1067; genus JAQVQN01. Next base: position 12,841 of record CAYRZP010000016.1, on the reverse strand, counting down.
GGCGACGCCTCCGCGGGAGCGGCGTTCTCGCGCAAGATACGGCAGACGGCCATGACTTCGGCGACAATCTCGCCGGCGCTCAGGTCACGCGCCAGGCCGCGCGAGCCGCTGGCGCAGAAGGCACAGCCGAAAGCGCATCCGATCTGCGAAGAGACGCATTGGGTCACGCGGCCTTTGGAAGGGATGATGACGGTCTCGACGCGTTCGCCTTCCGCGCAGGCGAGCAAGAGCTTGCTCACGCCGTCCTCAGCTTCACTGACCTCAACCGGATAAAGCGGGCTCAGCGGAAAACGTTCGGCCAGGGTTTTCCTGAGGTCAGCGGGCAGGGTTGTGACATGCTCCCACGACTCGGCGAAGTCCTGGTACAATCCGGTCACGATCTGTTTGGCGCGGAAGGCCGGCTGCCGTATCTCTTGGCAGATTGCCGGCCACTCTGACGGCAGGATATCCCAAGCCGAGGTTTTCTCCGGCAGGCTCACTGCGGCTCCTTGATGTTCTGGCGCGGGCGCAGCAAAGGGTTTTTAGGCCGCGGGCGGTTGTCCGGAGTGTAGGGCTTGACGGTCTTGCTGACACCGGTTTCGTATGGTTTCTTTTCGGTGACGCTGGGCGGGGCGGCTTTCAGGGTGGCGGCGGAAATCTGTTGGTCCTGCCGCAGCGGCACGGATGCGGCGGGCGCGGCGCCGCTAAAAGGGGCGGCGGCGGGATCGGGCTTTCTTGATCTGAAAAATTGCCACCAGCGGCCGATTTGTTTTTCCGCCTGCTTAGATCTGAGGGTTTGCGAAGGAGCGGAGTGAAAGGAGCTGGAGCGGAGGGACGAGGATGGCGAAGCTTGGCGCGTTTCGTAGGCTTGGGGCTTAAGTTGCGTTTCCTCAGCCGCGCTGCCGGTGAAGGCGAGCGTGACGACGCAAAAGGCCGCTATGGAAAAAACGTTTCGCATCTGTCTGAAGCGGGCGGAGCCCGCAACCTAATGGTTCAGGGGTTAATCCTGCCGCGCGCGGAGCGCGAACGAACGAAGGGGGTCACTTTTGAAGTGCCGGGCGGCAATCGAACGAGAAAACAACTGGAAAGCTCAACTTTCAACGTTCACCTCTAAACGTTCAAGTTGCCGACAATGGGCGGGATTTCCGTAAGGTTCGCGATCGTCTGGCACAGCATGGCTGACAGCTCTTCATAATCAGCGTTCTGGCTGACGGTGAGGCGCAGCACGGCAGCCTCGAGCTGTGAATAGATCAACTCCGTCGCGAGGGTCGTGTTTACTTTGCGCAATTCGCCCGTGCGCACGCCTTCAATAACCAGCCGGTGCAGGATCCGGCGCAAGCCGATCGTATGGCGGTTGATGGTGCGCCGCATGTTATGGCCGCCGCGCTGGGTGGCCAGCACGTAGTCGAGAATCACCGTGAGGATCACCCGGTGTTCGAAAAGCAGTTCCAGAACGGCATGCACGACGCGGTTGAGGCGGTCTACCGCGCCGGTTTCAGAAGGCAGGATCGCGGCATAGCGGCTGATCATGAGGTTCGCGACTTCCCAGATGGCCGTGCTGAAAATCTCCCGTTTGTTGCGGAAGTATTTGTACAGGGTGGTTCTTGCGATGCCGCAGTCGTCCGCGATCTTCTGGTAGGTCACGCCGTTATAGCCTTGCTCGGCGAAGAGCGTTATCGCTTTCGCGATAATGTCCCGTTTTCTGGCGTTATGGTCTATGACAATGCCCATGTTGCACCGGTCCGGCGGTCGTGGTTAAGCGGTTTCTGAAAACGACTTGATATTTTTAAGGAATCGCCGCTTGCCGTCAAGTCTTTGAGATGCAGATTTGCAAGATCAGTTGAAAATCAACCCTGAGCCCTGGATCCTGAATCCTCTGCGCGAGTCAACAAACTTGAATCGCACCCGTTCAGGGGTCGCGGAAATCCATTTGCTCCGCAGGGCTCATGGCTTCGAACTCGTCGCGGCGGATATAGACAAGTTCCTGCCTGCCGATGCTGCGGATGGCGGTCTGTTTGAGGGTCAGGTATGACCTGAGCGAGCCTTTGCAGTCCGGCGCCTCGCTGAGGTCGAAGCCTCGCCGCGACACGGCGAAAGAAAGCGAGCCGAGTTTCTGCAGCCGTGCGGCGACGTTAATGCACGATCCCACGTAGTCGGCGCCGCCGCCGATTGAGATGGTCTGGCCGAGGGCGATGCCGCAGCGCAGCCGCGCCGGCGGTTTGCTGACGGCCCGGCGTATGTCGCCGAGGAAGCCGCCCACATAGGCGTTGGTGATGGCGAGCAGGCTCTGCGCGATGTTGACCTTGCCGGGCAAACCTGGGCACAGGTCGGTGGCCCACAGGAAAAGAATGCCGTCGCCCAAGAATTTGGCGTAAAAAGGCAGGCAGCCCCAGAGGCGCACGACGCCGTCCTGCTCGCTTTCGCGGAATTCGTCGGCCAGGCTTTTGAAGAGCCAGTTGAGGTAACGGGTCAGAAACTCCGGGATGACCAGATGCGAGTCGACCTGACTACAGAAGTCCGTGAAACCCTCCAGGTCAAAAAAGGCGGCCAGGGTCTGCACGTAAGCGCCGCCGCGGGAAATGTCGCCCAGCCCGAGCGTGGCCGGGGTGAATTGCGCGAACTCGGCGGCGCTGACGGTGTTGAAGGTCACCCCGCGCCCGTATTGCGAATTGTCCGCGGCGGTCTGGCTGTAATTGAAACTTATGGCAGGCACGTGGGTCAGGTCCTTTCAGCAAATAGTGGGTTCAGGGTTCGGGAGACAGGGTTTGGGGTTCGGGGTTCGGAGTTCGTGGTTTTAGACCATGGGATAACCATGCCTTGCCGGCCGAGGCAGGCTTGCGGCATGGCCGCGCGGACGCGTTGTTCCCTTTCGGCGAGAGTGGCGTCGTCGTCTTCGGGCGCGAGGTGGGTTATGCACAGTTGGCGGGCGCCGACTTCACGGGCGAAAGCGACCGTTTCCTGCCAGGCGCTGTGGCCCCAGCCGGGTTGCGCCGAGGCTTCGCAGTGTCCCTCCATGATCAGCAAGTCCAGCGTGCCCGGCTCGCAGCAGAGCCGTAAGAGGGACTCCCTTTCCGCGGCGCTGGAGCCGCCGAGCTCGACATCGGTGGCGAAGACCATCGAGGCGCCGCTGGCGCGCTCGTCGATGCGGTAAGCGAAACAGCCGTTGGCGTGGTGCACGGGACACCAGCGCACATCGAAAGGCCCATGGCGCATAGGTTCCCGGCCGCATTCCGCCGGCAACAGCTCGAAGCGGTGTCTGGCGTGGAACCGCACCGGCCAGAAGACTCTGTTCATCAAGCGGCCGACGGCGGCTTCAGGAGTTGTGCCGCCGCAGGGCGGCGCCGCAAAAATCACGTTTTGCCGCGGGTCGTAGAAGGGTGAAAAAAAAGGCAGCCCGATCAGGTGGTCTATATGGTAATGCGTGAAAAGCATCAGCAGGGGCAGATCCGGCGCTGGCGGCGCTATCAGCGGCTCGACGGTGCGCAGGCCCGAACCGGCGTCGATCAGGATCTGTCCGCCGGCGCCGTTGTCGGCCAGCACACAGGTGGTGGCGCCGCCGAACTTGATGAAATCCGGATGCGAGACAGGGGTGGAGCCCCGAACGCCGCCCAGCACTATACGCATGGTTGTGGAACTCATGACAGGAGAATTGTGAGAGATTTACGCATTCAAGGCAAGTTGGAAACGGGGGCGAGTCAACAAAGTTGAGGCCGCGCAACTGTTTTGTCTGTAAATTCGTGAGGCGGGTCATGCCGGCACACCCTCCATGCTGAGATAGATTTACCCGGTCTCCCGTTCCTCGCTGATCTCCGACAGCACGCCCTGGCGTTCGTGCCGCTCCGGGCGGACGGCGGGACATACCGGCTGATAGTGGACATCTTCCCCTCCGAGGCCAGAATGAGAACGTTCTATAAAATGAAAGGCGCATGAGCATCCTGACTGCCGCTCCAGCGGCTTTTCTTTTCCATCAGGCCATAACCCATGCGCTGTAAACAAGGTGTCAGATCGTGGCAGAACCGGCAACCATAGAATGCGACATCGCCCCGGCCCGCCGCCTGCTCGCCAGGCTCGGGACCGACGCCCTGTGCGCCTGCCTTCAGGCCGCCGCCGCCTCCGCCGGCAGCTTCTCCGCCGACGCCGCCGACCTCGCGGAGAACGACGAGGCCAAGTTCCGCACCATCGAATGGACCGACTCCGAAGGCTCCACCCAGTCCGCCAAAGTACTCGCCACCGCCGCCGTCACCATCCCCTCCGGAAGCGGCGTACCGGCCGGCTACACCAAGCAGAACCGGGTCACGCAGATACAATGGGACGCGGACTACCACAAGCTCCAGATCAAAAAAGGCAACATCCTCGTCGAAAACGACAGCGAAGACGCCGACTGGACCGACCTGCTGCAATTTGTGGAGTTTGACGAATGAGCGACCACGCCTATACGCCTATGCTCGGCTACGGAACCGGCTCCGGCGACGGCCCGCCCATCCTGCATCCGAACGGCAATGATCCCGTGGTCATGTTATCGCCGTGCCCTTACGCTCAGTGGCAGCCCTTCGTCTGGAGCGCCGACGCCAAAGTGGATGTGTCGTTACCGTACACCCCCTCGGTTGGCAATGCGACAGTCACCGGCGGCGCGGGCGTCTACACCGTCACCGGCATCGCCGACGGATTCAATAACGGCGCGGATCTCGGCCTCAAAATGATTTATGAAGGCCACGCAAACATAAAATTAGATTTCTCATCCGCTGGCGCGACTCAATACGGATCCGGATGGCTCCCCGGCATCCGCCTTGAATGAGCTTTGCAATCCCCCGGCAACACGCCAGTTTCTCGAATTGTGTTTGCGGATACACTGTTGTCCGTGTTGATGCGTAGCTGGTTGATCACCTCGTAGCTGTTTTTGCACCAGTCCTTGATGTTGACCAGCGTATAATTCAACGGGGTGCCATCGTCACGGGTGAAACTGTTTATCTCGCGAAGGGTGCGGGCTGCGCCGGAGCCTATCATCGGGAACAATATACATCCTGAGGCGTAAGGCGAGAACGATGCGATTCGACCACCGTTATGGTTGTGGCTTAGCAGGCGTGGTCTGCCGGGTGTACAGCAGGCATGCGAGCCCAAGGACAAGGAGTCCGATGCTGATGGTCTGGCTGATCGAGAACGGTCCTACGGCCATGCGGGGATCGCCGCGCAGGTATTCGATCATGAAGCGCAGTGTGGCATAGCCGACCAGATAGCAGCCGGTGATCAGTCCGCGTTGCCGGTGGCGGCGCGGGTAGAGCCTGTAAAGCGCGACGAAGAGCAGCGCGTTGGCCGCCGACTCGAAAAGCTGGGTGGGGATGACAGGCATGCTTTCGGCGGCGTCCTGCGCTATGAGCGGTGGCACGGCATGGAGTTGATCCCACCATGCCGGCGAGTGGCGCGGGAAGCAAACCCCGATGCAGGATGTGGTGAGCTTGCCGTAACAGCAGCCGTGCAAGAAACAGCCGACGCGTCCGAAGGCGTGCCCCAGCGGCACGACGGTCAGAACCAGATCGGTGATCGCGAAAAGATTTTGTTTTTGTAAAAAGGCATGGAGCAAAAGCACGACTGCGGCAGTGATGAACCCGCCGTAAAACATGAGCCCGCCTTGGTCAACACGGATGATCGCGGACAGATTTCCGGAGAACTCCGCGGTCCAATGCTCCATGACATAGGCCGCGCGCGCGCCGGCCACTGACGAAAGCATCATCCATGTTAGCAGGCTGGTCAGGCGGTCGGCGTCTTGGCCGGTGCGCCGGCAAAGGCGCGCGGCCGCCTGCCACCCGAAGAGGAAGCCCAGCGCCATGCAAAGCCCGTAGGCGCGCAAAGTGATCGGACCCAGCTGCAGAAGTTCTGAATGCATGATGTTTTCCCCGTGAAGTTTCAGTTGCTCTGGCGTTCGCGCGAACGGTGCCAGTCTTTGCGAGGCTCTTTAAAAATTTCTTGATTGAAGATCAAGCGCAGGCTGTTCGTGCCAAGCAAAGATTCGGCGGCGGTGATGAAATCCGGCACCGGGTCAACATTAAAATCCGGGCCCGGCTGAACTACGACCTTGCGTTTGTCGGGGTATATCAGGCAGATGTTGATCGGCACCTTGCCCGGGTGTTTGCGCACGATATCGCGGAGACCGCCGATTTGCCGGACATGGCTATTGTCATCGCGGACAAAGATGAAGGCGGCGATCTTTTTGCAGAAAAGGCGCAAACCTTCGCCAAGGGCATAAACCTCTTCGGCATATATTTTTGGCTGCTCCTCGCGATTAAGGAACCCGCACACCAGCACGGCGGTGTCAGGAACGCACGCGTTCTCATATTTCCTGAAAGCTTTCGGGAAGACGACGGCCTCGATGCTGGCGTCGCCGTCGTCGATCGTCAGGTTAGCGTACGGCTCTTTGGCCTGCTTGCTGATGCGCCGTGTGACCGTGGCCGTCATTCCGGCCACACGGATTTCCTGTTTGTCCGCGACGCTGTCGATATTGGTCAAGGACACGGACTGGATATCCTTTATGATTCTTCGGAAACGTGTGAGCGGGTGGCCGGTCATGTATACGCCCAGCAGCTCTCGTTCATAAGAGAGACATTCCTTCTCAGGCCATGCCGGGAAATCAGGCAGGTGGTCTGGCGCGGCCGACCCGGCGTCCGGTCCCGTGAGCATTTCGAACAGGTTGCTTTGACCGCTGGCCTTTTCGCGTATCTTTTCAGCGGCGCGCGAGAGGGCGAAGTCGATATTGTTGAAAAGCCTGGCCCGGTGTATGCCGAAACTGTCCATAGCCCCGCACTTGATCAGCGCTTCAAGCACCCGTTTGTTCACGGCGGCGGGATCCACGCGCTCGCAGAAGTCAGCCAGCCCTTTAAAGGGGCCTTTAGACTTGCGCTCGTTGACGATCGCCTCAGCGGCGCCCTGGCCGACATTCTTGATTCCGGCCAAGCCGTAAAGGATCTTGCCGTCCTCCGGTATGAAGCGTTCGAAACTGCGGTTGACATCCGGGGGCATGACTTTAAGGCCCATGTTGTCGGCCTCGCTGACAAACCCCGGCAATTTATCGAAGTTGCCGATTTCGGAAGAGATCTGCGCGCACATGAATTCTGCCGGGAAATGGGCTTTCATATAGGCGGTCTGAAAGGTGACGATGCCATATGCGGCCGCGTGCGCCTTGTTGAAGCCGTACCCTGCGAATTTCTCGATATTGTCGAAGATCTGCCCGGCACTGTCGGCTTTGATGCCGTTGGTCTTCATGCAGCCCGCGATAAAGCCGGCGCGTTCCTTGGCCATTTCCACGGAGTTTTTCTTGCCCATGGCGCGGCGCAGCATGTCGGCATGCCCGAGGGAGTATCCCGCCAAGACCTGCGCGGCCCGCTGCACCTGCTCCTGATAAACCATGATGCCGTAAGTCTCTTTCAGGATCGGCCCCAGCAGCGGGTGGTCGTAGACGGTCTTCTCCAACCCCTTCTTCCGCCGAACGAAAACTTTTATCATGTCCATAGGTCCGGGACGGTAAAGCGCCAGGATCGCAATGATTTCCTCGATGCGGGTGGGCTGCAGTTCCTCCAGATAGCGCTGCATGCCGCTGGATTCGAGTTGGAACACGCCGACCGTGTCCGCGCGCCGGAAAAGCGCGAATGTTTGCTCGTCATCGAGCGGCAGGTTATTCAGGTCAACTTCGATGCCGCGTGTTATTTTTACCAGGTCAACGCTCTCCTGCAGCACGGTGAGGGTTTTCAGCCCGAGAAAATCCATTTTGAGCAAGCCGCAATCCTCGATTTCCTTCTTTGCGTACTGCGTTACCGGAGAGCCGTCCTTGTCACGGGTCAAGGGCACGATGTCAGACAAAGGCTTGTCGCCGATCACCACTCCCGCGGCATGGACGCCAGCGTTGCGGTAAAGGCCCTCCAGCACCTCGGCATAGCGCATGATGCGCTGCAGGTGGGGGTCTTTATTGCAGGCGGTGGCGAAGGCGGGATTGTCGGACTTGGCCTTTGCCAGCGTCATTTTCGGGTCTTCGGGAATCATCTTGGCATAATCGTTGGCCATGTTAAGCGGTATTTCGAGCACGCGGGCGATGTCGCGGATGACGGTTTTGGCGCCGAGCTGGCCGAAGGTGACGATTTGCGCGACGCGGTCATGGCCGTACTTCTGCTTCACGTATTCGATGGTGCGCTCGCGGCGCGCCTGGCAGAAGTCAATGTCGAAATCTGGCGGCGAGACGCGTTCCGGGTTAAGGAAACGCTCGAAGAGCAGGTCGAAGCGGATGGGGTCGATCTGGGTAATGCCTAAAGAGTACGCCAGCAGGGAGCCCGCGCCGGAACCGCGGCCTGGCCCGACCGGCACGCCGTTGTCGCGCGACCAGTTGATGAAATCCGCGACCACCAGGAAGTAGTTGGCAAAACCGGTCTGCCGGATAATGTCGGTCTCAAAGTCAAACCGTTCGACGAGCGCTTTTTGCTGGTCGTTGGCGGGGTGATCGTAATCGAATCCGTAGTGTCTTTTCAAACCCTTTTTGCCAAGGGCGACAAGGTATTCCAGCCCGTTGGAGAACCCTGCCGGCAGATCATATCCGGGGAAGTGCAGGTCTTCGACCTTGCCGTCAGAAAAATGCAGTTTGGTGTTGCAGCGGTCGGCGATCTCGCCGGCCGTCTCGAACGCGGCGGCGTCGTTCGGGAAGAACTTTTCAAATTCCTCGCGGGATTTGAAATAAAACTCGTCGGTGGCGTAGCGCATGCGCTTGGGATCGCTGAGGACGGTGGAGGTCTGGATGCAGAGCATGACCTCGTGAGCCTCGGCATGCTCACGGTGCAGGTAATGCACGTCGTTGGTTATGACCGGCCTCAGGCCGGTGCGGCGGCAGAGTTCGCGGACGCCTTCATTTACCGTCTTCTGTTCCGGTATGCCGTGATCCTGCATCTCCAGAAAGAAATTTTCAGGGCCGAACATCGAGACATACTCGCGGGCGACCTTCTCGGCCTCGTCGAGTTGGCGTTCTATGAGGTGCGTGTTCACCTCGCCGTGCAGGCAGGCTGAAAGTCCGATCAGCCCGCCCGTATGCGCGCGCAGCGTCTCCTTGTCGATGCGCGGCTTGTAGTAAAACCCTTCCAGATGGGCGATCGAGTTTATCTTGGCCAGGTTCAGGTAGCCCTCTTCGTTTGTGGCGAGCAGCACCAGGTGGTAATACGGCGTTTTGGGGTCGCGCGTCGAAAGGGGCTCACGTCCGTTTATGTATATTTCGCAGCCCAAGATGGGTTTGATCCCGTTTTTGACGCAGGACTGGTAGAAATCGATGGCGCCGTACATCACGCCGTGGTCGGTCATGGCCACGGCGGGCATGCCGAGTTCCTTGGCGCGTTGCACCAGCGGCATGATGTGGCAAGCGCCGTCGAGCATGCTGTATTTGGTGTGCAGGTGGAGATGTACGAAAGGTGATGGCATCAGGAACATTCCTTTGAGCTAGCGTTTGCGGACAGGCAGTCTTTGCGGTTCATGAGGGCGGGTTCGCTTAATTTTCGGACGGATGGTCGAAACTGGCGACTTCGCACGGCATGCGGCGCGAGAGCAGGCCTTGAGCGAAACGCACTCCGTAAACGAGATGGGTGGCCATCACGCCGAGCCATGTGACAAGCCATAGCAGCGGCCTGAAAGAGAAGGCCGAGACAAAGGTGATGGCGGCATAACAAAGCAGGCCGGAGAGGTAAGCGGTTCTAATCCATGGGTGCAGCGGCGCGCAGGCCGCCCCGAGGATAACACCCGTGACGAAAAAAGAGGGGAGCAGATAGCTTAAGCGCAGGGAGGTCGCGGGAAAACGTTTGGCGAAGTGCCCGCGGTGCAGGGCGTAGCGTCCGATCTGGCGCAGATGGGGGCCGAACAGCGGCCGTCGGTGGTGGAAGACCTGCACCCACGGGTCATAAACGATGCGCTTGCCCTGGCCGAGCACGATGTCGGAGCAGAGGATCGTGTCCTCGCCCGGCCAGAAATCGGTCCTGTAACCTTTGACGGCCTTGAGGGTTTTGGCGTCGACCAGAAGGTTGCAACTCGGGAAATCGTCCACCCGCGAACGGACATGGTCACCGACATAACGGTAGCGGAAATTGCCAGAGACCAGAGGGTTGGCGTAGACACGGCCTCCGGCCTGGGCCATGAAGGGGTCGCCGGGCGGGGTGACGCCCGGGCCGCCTACCGCGCCGACATCCGACAGAGTGAAATATTTGACTGCGTGTTCCAGCCAGTTCGGCGCAGGATAGGCGTCGTCATCAATAAAGCCCACCACAGCGCCTTCCGCCGCGACGGCACCCATGTTGCGCTTTTCGGCGGGCCGAGCCTTGCCCGTCGGGATCACGCGCAGCGGGAAAGGCCGTGGCCCGAGGTCGGCGGGTCCGTCGGGCAGCACGATAACCTCGAAATGCCGGTGGGTCTGGTGCGCCAAAGCATTCAGGCACTCCTCGAGACAGGGAGAGGGGGCGGGGCAGGCAATGACCACGGAAACCTTCATGGGCGCGGCCGCAGACGGTGCCACCTCCACGCTGCGGTAATAGTGTAAAACTCTGAGACGGTAAAAGATCGCGAGGGTGTCGTTCATGACTTGGAGCACGTTACGCCAAGACAGGCAGCCGACCTTATTGCCGAAGTGCATCTCGACCGGGGCTTCCGCGACTTTGAAGCCTTTGGCGTTAGCGATTGCGAGCAGCTCGAGGTCGAAGGCGAAAGCCTTGACCAGCATACGGTCCAAAGCCCAGCCCAAAGCCTCGCGCGTGAAAAGTTTCATGCCGGCTTGCGTGTCCGACACGGGCAGCCCCACCAAAAGCCATACCAGAGTGTAATATACGGAGCTGGCCAGACGGCGGTGCCAGGGGTAGTCGATGATTGAGTCGGGGTGCCGCTTCGAGCCGATCACGATCGAAGCGTTTTTGTCACGCATGACATCGAAAAATGTCGTTAGCCGTGACGGCGACAGGTCAAGGTCGCCGTCGAGCAGCAGGATGTGTGTGCCGCGGGCTGCCGCGAAACCGCGTTTCAGGGCGTTGCCTTTGCCGGAATTGACCTTGATGAAGACTGGCCGCACATGCGCAGGATCGCTAGCCGCCGCATTGCGCAATGCCTCGGCAGTGGCATCGCGGCTGCCGTCGTCAACAGGGATAAGCTCGAACGGCAGGTTGCCCTTTAAAAAATCCTTCACAGACTCTATGTTGCGCCGGACGACCTGTTCCAGGCCATACACGGGCATGATCACGCTAAGCATGCCGGATTCCCCCAGGCAATCTAACGCTGATGCCCAAAGATTTTTACGGTTTTCTGTGGTCATTCTTGGCGATATAAGTAAAATAGACTTTTCATTTTTGCGTGTAAAGGTGCTGGAGGCAAAACACGTGTTGTGGTTGTCGAGAATGATATTCCACTTCCGGTCTTAAACCAAACCAAAAAAGCGGTTAGGCGCTTTTTAAAGAATTTCAGGGGACAAACCGCATGTCCGTTCAAATAAATTGGCTGATCGCCGCCTGCCTGCTCTCGTTTTTAACCGGCTGCGGCGGCAAAGTCGCCGCTAAGCGTGAGCGTGGCGAGCGCGATTCGGCTCTATACCGCAAGGCTTTCGCCGCCGAGCAGTCGGGAAACATCGACGAGGCCATCCGGCTTTTCAACCGGGTGCTGATAGAGGAGCCCAGCGCGTTCTCCGCCCACTTCCAGTTGGCCACGCTGCTGCACGACCACGAGGAGGACTACATCGGCGCTATTTACCATTACAAGCAGTACCTGTATCTGCGCCCTGAGTCCGAGAAGAAAAACCTGGCGCTGGACCGTATCCGCATTGCCGAGCAACTGCTGGCGCCGCAGATCCTGCGTAAGGTCGGTGATTCCGTGCAGGGGTTGTCCGCCGCCCACCTTCTGAAGGAAAACGACCGTCTTAACCGCCTGATAACCACGGTTGAGGGCGAGAAGTCTGTGATGCAGGAGGATAAGCAGCGGATCGAGAAGGAACTTGAGGCGCTGGCCAACGATAACCGCCGTCTGCGAGAGATACTTGCCAAGCTGCGTGTCAATGAAGAGGACGTCGGCGTTCCGCCTGAGTCTTTATCTCGGTCGGTCGATCCGGACGGGCAACAGCCGGCGGCGGTGCGCACGGACGCCAAACAGTTGCGGGCTATGCGGGAAGAGGCCGCGGCCATCGCCAAAAGCGGCGAGAGCCGACCTGCGCCGCGCACGCCGCTGGTCGAAATGCCTAGCGACGAAGAGGTGCTGCGGAAAGTCAAGACACGTTTGACCGGGGAACCGCCACCCGTGCCGCAGCAGCGGGCCGAACGCGAGACGGCGAAGGTGGATGTGCCCGGCAAGACCGATAAACCAGACCTGTCAGCTTTTTCGATTTTTGAAAAAGAGGCGAAGCGGGACAAAGCCTTGTCTAAAAGCAAAGAGTCGCGCACATACGTCGTGCAGCCGGGAGACACGCTTATGCGCGTGGCGGAAAAATTTTATGGCGACTCTACGTCATGGAAACGCATCCGCGATGCCAACCGCGCGCGGATCGATCCGGACGGTCGTATACGTGCAGGCCAGATCATCATGATTCCATAGAGGGCGCGGGGGGGGGGGGGGTAGATGTCACCGAAAGCGGACAGGCGTGTTCTTAAGACCGGGACTTCCAGCGTGTTTGTCAGTTGCCGCGCCCGGCGCTCGCCGCTGGCATGGCGTCTGGACGTGCGTGAGGACGCGCGCGGCAACAGGTTGTTTTTCAACAAGCGCAAGCGTCCCGGAACTGAGCGGGTGCGCGGCAGGCTTTTCCACTACATCGCGGCTGGCGGCATGCGGCAACTGCGCAGGACATCGGCGGATGACATGAGCGAATATCGCCGCCGCAATTTTA
>CAYRZP010000015.1:0-24895 GCA_964428885.1 uncultured Lentisphaeraceae bacterium | reverse complement strand
CCTTCTCATAGAAGTGCCTTACAAGCCAACAAACACAATAAAAAACAAGTTGTTTTGGAATGGTGGAATACTGGAATAATGGAACATGCTGCGGCTTCTTCGGTCTCAACCACCACCATTCCACCATTCCACCATTCCATCATTCCAGTTGGGATGCGGGCTGCGCCCGCGCCGAACGCGCTCCCGCCTCAGTGGATCTCGTCCGTGACCGGCGGGATGTACTCCGCCCCCTCCCGCTGCCCAATCAGACTGATCCCCCGCCAGCGGCCCGTGTGCCAGCGCCACCAGAACCCGGCTGCCAGCACACAGACGTACACCGCCAGCCAGAACCAGAGTTCCAGGATGCCATGTCCCCACCGCAGCAGCAACAGGGCGCCCGGCACCAGGCACAGCCACCCGCCCAGGATCATGTAGAACATCACGAAGCGCGTGTCGCCCGCGCCCTTCAGTGCCCCGCTCAGCACAATGCTGACCGTGTCGAACAGCCCCCAGACCGTCATCAGCAACAACATCGTACGGCCTAACGACAGCAGCTCGCCGGTGGAAAAGGCGGCGTCCTTCGACCTGAACAGCTCGAAATAGCCGCGCGGGAACAGCAGGAAGGTGACCCCGATCGCGCTCATATACAGCAGCCCCATCTTCAGGGCGGTGTAGCCCGCCCGGTATGCCGCGTCCGGATCACGCGCGCCCTGGTGCTGACCCACCACCGTCGCCGCCGCCATGCCGAACCCCAGCAGCGGCGCGAAAGCCAGGTTGTTGATGCTGAAGGCGATGTTGCTGGCCGCCAGCGCCACGTCCCCCAGTCGGCCGGTCAGCATCACGAACAGCGCGAAGGCGCCGATGTCCATCAGCAGTTGGAAACCCGCCGGCGCGCCGAACCGCACGATGCGCGCAAGCAGACCGAACTCCGGCCTCCAATCCGCCAGCGGCCGCCCCGCGGCCCGCGCCCGTCCGGCGAGGTTCCGCACCTCGCCGTCCGCCGCGAAATACCAGACGTGGATCAGGAAGGTCACGAACCCCGAGATCACGGTCGCGTAAGCCGCGCCCGCTATGCCCATCGCGGGAAAACCGCAATGCCCGAAGATCATGACGTAATTCAGGAAGATGTTCAGCGCGCAGCCCGCCGCGTTGGAAAGCATGTTGACGCTCGTGCGGCCGATGCCCATGAAATAGCCGCCGATGGCCGCGTTGAGCGGCACGACCACGCCGCCCGCCATCAGTATGTTGAAATAAGTCCGCTCCGCCGCCAGCACGGCGGGCGGATGCCCGCTGACCGCGAAAAACCACGAGCCCAGCGGCATCAGCAGCAGGATCAGCGGCCACGCGGCCACGGCCAGCCAAAGCCCCTGCGCCGTGGCTCGCACGCACTGCCCCGGCTCGCGCGCGCCGTGGTAATGCGCCGTGAAGGTGCCGGCATAACCCGCCAGCGCCTGAAAGAAGCAGATCAGCGTGTGCGCCATGATGCCCGCCGGCAGCGCGGCCTGGATCGTCACGCTGCTGTAGCGCGCCAGAAACACCCGGTCCGAGAACTGCATGATCGTGTACGACGCCATGCTGAGGATCAGCGGCGCCGCGATCCGCCACATCTCGCGGTAGCCGCCCGGCAGCGGGCGCGCTTCTGTCTCATGAGTCTTTTTTTTCAAACCGCGCTAAGTGTAGCAACATCCCGCCCGCACTTAAACGCCGGATTTGCGGAATGTCCCGTCGCTGCGGGGCGTTGAGGCAGGGCGCGGCCGGTATGGCGGCGGCGTCACGCCGCCGCTGGGGAGGGGCAAGCGTCTGCTTGCCCGGGTGGCAGTGCTCACGGTGGCAAGCGTCTGCTTGCCCGGGTGGCAATGCTCACGGGCAAGCAACGCTTGCCCCTCCCGTCGCTGCGGTCAGGCGTGTGCTGGAGGGCGATCGTCCTCGGCGGGGCGCGACCGCCGGGCGCACCGCCCATTGCCGATTGCTCACTTCATGCTGGGCAGGACGATGCCGCGCATGATGATCTTCTGGCAGGCGATGAACACCAGCGCGGTGGGGATCGAAACCAGCACGAAGCCGGCCATCACCGCCCAGGGCTGGTCGCCGAGCTGCTGGCTCATCTGGTACATCCACACCGCCAGGGTCCAGCGGGCCGGCCTCTGGCAGACCAGCAAAGCCCATTCCCAACTGTTGTAGGCCTGGACAAAGGCGTGCAGCGCGTTGACCGCCAGGATCGGCGTGGTCATGGGCAGCGTGATCCTCAGAAAGATCTGCCACTCTTTGGCCCCGTCAATGGCCGCCGCCTCGTAGAGCTCGCGCGGCAGGCCGTCAAAGAAGCCTTTGAGGATGAAGATCGACATGCCGTTGGCCAGGGTCGGCAGCACCAGCGCGGCGAAGGTGTTGAGCAGCCCCAGGTCGCGTATGAGCAAAAACCCCGGTATCGCCGTGACCGCGGCGGGGAAGGCCATGGTCGCCAGCAGGAACAGCAGGATCTTCTCAGCCGCGCGCATGCCGAAGCGTGACAGGGCGTAAGCCGCCAGCGGGTTGACTGTCAGCGTGGCCGCGACGGCCAGCGCCACCAGCAGCAGGGTGTTGCCGAAAGCCCGCCCGCGCAGGAACAGGAACTCGCCGACCAGGCGGTAATTGGCGAGCGCGCCGGCGAAGAAGTCGCGCCAGCCGCGCTGCGCGAAGGTTACGGCCAGCGCCTCGCGCAGCGGCAGCCGGGCCTCCTCGATGCCGGACAGCCGCCAGCCGTAGGCCCGGTTGATCTCCGGCAGCGTCCCGTACTTCGCCAGCAGGAAGCGCTGCCACGCCTGTTCCGCGCTCAGCAGGACCAGATTCTCAAACGGTACGCGCGGGATGAAGTTGCGCCACAGGGTGCTGTTCTCATACTCCGGCAGACGCAGGCTGCCGAACGAACCGCCCGGCAGGGCGCGCCCGGTGAGCCGGGTGTAGTCGCCCGGGGTCCTGCATATCTCCCTGACGTAGTCCTGATAGTCCCGCTCGATCTCCGGTGTCGGCCTGACCCGCAGCAGCCGGCGCGGATAGGCTTCGCGCACGAAGCCGGCCCAGACCGCCCGCAGCGCGTCGGGCGCGTCATCGGGCAGGGGGAAGGGCAGGTGGCCGAAACTCTCGCAGGGGCGCCCTGCCAGGCGCGCGTAATCCGACGGCTTGAACACGTGGCCCGGCGCGAAGCCCAGACGCTCTTGGACGTCAGGCCGCTCGAGATGCCGCAGCCAAAGCGGCCGCGACTCGAACGGCACGGTGCGCGACATCGGGCCCGCGGACCGGTCGCGGTACATGCGCTTGAACTCTTGGTAGAGGACGCTCTTGGGGTCGTCCGCCGGATAGTCCCAGCCCGCGTGGTGCAGCGGCGCGCGCTGCTGGGCGGTCATGCGGATGCCGAAAAAAGAGTCATAGCGGATCAGCCACTCGCGGTTTAGCCTTTCCAGCGCCGCCTGCCGCCGCGCGGCCCGCCCCATGCCCGCGAAAGCGGCGGGATCGGCCAGCCGCGCCTTTTCCTCGAAACTGCGGCGCACGAAACCGGCCACGTCGCGCGGGTCGAAGGCGCAGACGCTGTTGCTGATGTCGTAGCCGCGGTTGAACTGCGCGTAGTCCGCGGCCATGCGCCGCCACCGCGCGCGGGTCTCGGGTTGCGCGAGCGGCGCCAGTTGCGCCGCCGCCAGGCGCCGGCAGCCGTCGCGGTCGCGCGCGACCACCAGCCAGCTTCCCCAGTGCGCGGGGGCTTCGGGATAGACCTCGGCGGGAAAACGCGGGTAACAGGACGCCACATAGCGCATGAAGCGGTCGCCGCGGTCCCACAGCGCGCGCGGCACAGGCGAAAACCGGTGATAGTCGTAAGGTCCGGCCAGCGACGACGCGAACATCACCAGGAAGGGCCAGACCATGGTGAGGCCGCCGAGCGAGAGCGCGGCATAGACCAGGGCCAGAAAGACCCGCGCCTTAAACGTTCCGCGTTCGACCTTTAGAAGTACCGCCATAGTCAGGAGGAATAAGTAAGAAGTCGGGAGCGCGGGCGTCCCCGCCCGCAACGGACGGTTCGTGGAACCGTCCCTACCGATAAATTGAGAGTTGAGCGTTGAGCGTTGAAAGTTGAGCGTTGAGCGTTGAAAGTTCAGGGTTCAGGGGCCGGCGCCAATCACCCCAGCATCAGCATGCTGAGGGCCATCACCAACATCCCGGCCACCAGCCCCAGCATGCTGTCGTGGCTCTTCCCGTAGGCCCGGCTGGTCGGCAGCAGCTCGTCCAGGCTGATGTAGACCATGATGCCCGCCACCATGCCGAAAAGAATGCCCATTACGTGCGGCGGGATGACGCCGCCGGGCCCGCCCACCAGGCACCGCAGGGCCGCGTAGGCCACGACCGCGCCCAGCGGTTCGGCCAGTCCGCTCAGCACGGAGCAGAAAAAGGCCTTGCGGCGATTGCCGGTGGCGTAGAAGATCGGGACCGACACGCTGATGCCCTCGGGGATGTTGTGCAGGGCCACCGCGATCGCGATGGCCACGCCCAGCCCCGGGTCTTTGAGCGCCGCGAGAAATGTGGCGAGGCCCTCGGGGAAATTGTGGATGGTGATGGCGATGGCGGTGAAAAGCCCCATGCGCATCAGCTTGCGGTTGTGGTGCCCGTGATCGTGCAGGCCCGCCTCGGGCCTGTTTTCGGAGGGGATCGCCGCGCTGCCCGCCGCGGCGCGGTCGTGCAGCGGCCGCAGCTCCCTTTCCGCGTGGGTCTCGTGAGGGTTCTCGGCGGAAGGGATCAGATTGTCGATCAGGCCGATCAGCAGGATGCCGCCGAAAAAAGCCGCCGCGTTGATCCAGTCCCCCAGCGCCGCGCCGTAGGTTTCCGCTATGGCGGCGGCGCCCTTGCGGAAGATCTCAACGAAAGAGACGTAGAGCATGACGCCGGCGGAAAAACCGGTCGCCACGGAAAGGAAACGGTAGTTGGCGCGATTGGCCGTGAAGGCGATGACACTGCCGATGCCGGTGGCCATGCCCGCGAAAAGGGTCAGTCCGAAAGCGGTCAGGAGCGTGTTCATAAGAAACACTTTATGCTTTAGTGCGCGCGTTTGTCAAACGCGGCGTCGCGCGGGACACCTGCGGATGCGTTTCAATATTGACGCGGGTGCCGCCAAAATGTAATATTCCGGCCTTCTCGCAACAAAAAAAGGCGTTTGGCTGACGCAGTGCTGAAAAAAGCTAAGGAGACAAACAATGGCGATTAAAGTTGGCATCAATGGGTTCGGCCGCATCGGCCGGATGGTTTTCCGCGCGGCGTTCAAGAATTTCGCGAAAGAGATCGAGATCGTCGGCATCAACGATCTTCTGGACCCCGATTATCTGGCGTACATGCTCATGTACGATTCCGTGCATGGACGTTTCCAGGGCGATGTGGCTGTCGACGGCGCCAACCTGATCGTCAACGGCAAGAAGATCCGCCTGACGGCCGAGAAGGACCCGGCGAACCTGAAGTGGAACGAGGTCGGCGCCGATGTCGTGGTCGAGTCCACCGGCCTGTTCCTGACCAAGGAGTCCCCGGACGGCAAGAAGCCCGGCGCGGACGCCCACATCAAGGCTGGCGCCAAGAAGGTGATCATGTCGGCCCCGTCGAAGGACGACACCCCGATGTTCGTGTACGGCGTGAACCACAAGACCTACGCCGGCCAGACGATCATCTCCAACGCCTCCTGCACGACGAACTGCCTGGCGCCCGTCGCCAAGGTCCTGAATGACAAGTTCGGCATCGTCAAGGGCCTGATGACGACCGTTCACGCCGCCACGGCGACGCAGAAGACGGTGGACGGCCCCTCGATGAAGGACTGGCGCGGCGGCCGCGGCATCCTCGAGAACATCATCCCCTCCAGCACCGGCGCGGCCAAGGCCGTCGGCAAGGTCATCCCCGAACTGAACAAGAAGCTCACGGGCATGGCTTTCCGCGTCCCGACATCCGACGTCTCGGTGGTCGACCTGACCGCCGTGCTGGCCAAGGCGACCACCTATGACGAGATCAAGGCCGCGATGAAGGCCGCCGCCGAAGGCGAGCTGAAGGGCATCCTGGGCTACACCGAGGACAAGGTCGTCTCGACCGATTTCCGCGGCGAGGCCAAGACCTCGATCTTCGACGCCGATGCCGGCATCATGCTCGACTCGACCTTCGTTAAGATCGTGAGCTGGTACGACAACGAGTGGGGCTATTCCAACAAGGTGCTGGACATGGTCAAGGTCATCGCGAAGTAAGCGACGGACAGCGCTTGTATGCGAAACGCCGCCACCGCAGTTGCGGGGCGGCGTTTTTCTTTCCGGCAGCGCCAACTGCCGAATTGCGCCGGGCGCGTTAAGATGCGACAATCACGGCATGTTCGCGACTCACACACTTTTGGCGGCGGCCGCGGCGCTGGCCTTGCGCGCTCCGCCCGCTCGGGCGGATAAACCGGCCCGGCCCTTGCCGGCGGCAGCGCCGAACGTCCCGGCCGCGCCCTTCTACTCCAGCGACGGCGCGGTCGCGGTTTACGCGCCGGCGTCCAAAGCCGCCTACCGCGCACCGGTGCTGAGTTTCGCCATCCAGCGGCGCGACGAGCTGCAGCGCGCCTTCCGCATGAAGCTCGGCACGCCGGCGTGCCCGCTCGAGATCGTGATCGGCGGCCGCTCCGACGGCGACACGCGCGTGCTGTCGGCGCGGCGGCGCGAGCCCGACGCCGGCTTGCGCGAACGCATCGAGCTGCCGGATCCCGAGGCTGCGGACCTGGATCAGTTCCGGCGTGCGATCGGATTCGCCCTGCTGCGCGCCTGGATGGCTCAGGCCGGCGGCACGGAAGAGTCGATGCGCGACCTGCCGGTCTGGCTGATCGACGGTGCGCTGCGCCACATCAAACGCGACAGCCGTCAGGCCGACATCGACCGCGCGCTGCTTTTATGGTCGCGGGCCTGCCTGCCGGCTGCGGCGGAATTGTTCGCGGCGGACAGCAAGGCCGCCAAGGCCGAGCCGGCCGTGGCGGCGGTGCTGGCCGGCTGGTTCATAGAGCGGCGCGAGGGCGTGAATGTTTTCGAGGAGCTGCTGCGCGGCGCCGCCACCGGCACCGCCTGGAGCCCGGCCACGGCCGGCCGCCTGCTGGCCGGCACCGGAGACATGACGGATTTCGACCGGCATGTCGACGCGCGTTTCCTCGCGGAAGGACGCTCAGTGGTCAAGCCCGGCCTGACCAGCGCGGGGATTGTGCGCCGCTTCCGCTCCAATCTGTTGATCGCCCCGGCATATTCTGGTAAGATGCGAAATGACAAAAGGGCATGGTATACGCTGTCGGAAACGATAGCGCGCGCGGGCGACCGCGAACTGCGCCTGGCCGCCGCCGGACAAGCCTTGAAGGTCAAGATGGCGGCGGTCGGCCGAGATGGTATGCTTATTGCTGTCGCAGAAGCGTACGCTTTGTTTTTGGAGCGGCTGGCGGCCGGCGACAAACCGGAGCAGTTGGAGCGGCTGCTGGCCGACGCGGAGCTGATGCGTAAGGAGCTGGAACGCGTCACTGCCAAAGGCGCGGTGACGCGGAGCGGCGGCGGATGAAGGGGACGGCGGCTCAAACAGGCTGTCAAAACGGTGCTTTCTGATGAGAAATAAGAGCGGCGCACAAGGCACGATCGTCGGCAAGATCCATCCCGACGTTCTGGATTTCACGGTCGGCAAAGACACGGTGCTTGATCTCGGGCTGGCGGTCTGGGACTGCCTGGGCACGGCCGCGCACGTAACCATGCTTTCCCGAATGCGCGTCAAGCCGCCGGTGCTGGTCACTGAAGAACGCGACCGCGTCGTCGCCGCGCTGGCGGACCTGATCCGCGAGGCGCAGGCCGGGCGCTTCACGATCACCGCCGCCGACCAGGACGTGCACCTGGCGGTGGAGCGGCGCCTGACCGAGCGCCTCGGCGAGCTGGGGCGCAAGGTCCACACCGGGCGCAGCCGCAACGACCAGGTGGCCGTCGACATCCGGCTGCACGTGCGCGACATGCTGCTGGGGCTGACCGAGGAGGTGGCCGTCCTGGCGGAGGCGCTGGCCGCGTTCGGACGCCGTCACGAGCGACTGCCCATGGTCGGCCGCACCCACCTGCAGCCCGCCATGCCGAGTTCCGTGGGGCTGTGGGCGACCGCCTATGCCGAGATGCTGCTGGACGACCTCATGCCCGTCGAGGCCGCCTACCAGTACAACGACCGCTGCCCGCTGGGTTCGGCGGCGGGCTACGGTGTGCCGCTGCCGGTGGACCGCGCCCTGACCGCGCGCCTGCTGGGCTTCTCGTCAGCCCACCACAACGTCTTCCACGCCAGCAACGCGCGCGGCAAGAACGAGGCGATCCTGCTTTCGGCCTGCGGCCAGATCATGTTGAGCCTCTCGCGCCTGGCCGAGGACCTGATCCTCTTCTCGATGCCGGAGTTCGGCTATTTCGTGCTGCCGCCGGAGCTTTGCACCGGCAGCAGCATCATGCCGCAGAAACGTAATCCTGACGTGCTGGAGCTGATCCGCGCAAAGGCCGCCACGGTGCTGGGCTACGGCACCGCCGCCAACGCGATCCTGAAAGCCATGCCGGGTGGCTACAACCGCGACCTGCAGGAGACCAAGGAGCTTTACATGGAGGGGCTGCGCGTGACGCGGGCCTCGCTGCGGATCATGACGCTGCTGGCGCGTTCGCTGCAGGTTTGCCCCGGGCGCCTGCGCTCCGCTTTCGCGCCCGGCGTTTTCGCGACCGACCGCGCGCTGGAGCTGGTGGCGGGCGGCATGCCTTTCCGCGACGCCTACCGCCATGTGCGCGAGAACCTGGACAGCCTGGCCCTGGCCGACCCGGCGCGGGCCGTGGCGGCGAAGACGCACGAGGGCGGCACGGCCGGCCTGGACTTCGGCTACTACCGGGGCCGCATCAGCGAGGCGCGCCGGACCGCGCGCGCGCGCAGGCGGCGCTCCGAGGCGGCCTTCGCGCGGCTGCTGGGCACAAGCTTTCCGTTGGCGTGACCTGGCCGCGTCCCGGATGGACGCGCGACCGGTCTTTTTTTACAAGCGAAACGGCATAAGAAAGGGAACGGAGAATGAGGGTTAAGAAAGCGGTGTTGTTTACGCTCGCGTGCGCGGGCTGGCTGACCGGCGCAGCCGCGCAGGAGGCGGCCGCGCCCGCGGCCAAGGTCTACGGCATGTCATTCGCGCAGGCCTGGGAGTACGGCGGCTGGATCATGTGGGCGCTGGCCGCGTTCTCGGTGTTCGCGCTGGCCTTGGTCTTCTATTTCCTGACCGCGCTGCGCGGCGGCGCGCTGGTCCCGCACGACCTGATGGTGGACCTGATGGCGCAGATAAGGTCAGGCAACCTGAACGACGTCCGTCGCCTCTGCGACCGGCGCCCCTGCCCGCTCTCGGCCGTGGCGCTGACGGCGCTGGACTGCCTGCGCAACGCGCCGAATTGCGATGTCGCGCTGTTGCGCGGCACGGTCGAGGCCGAAGGGTCCCGCCAGGCCGAGGCGATCCAGGGCCAGACCGAGCTGCTGCTGGACATCGCCACCATCGCGCCGCTGCTGGGCCTGCTGGGAACGGTGCTGGGCATGCTGACGGCCTTCGGTTCCGTGGCCAGCGACATCGCCAGCGCCAAGCCGGTGGTGCTGGCCGCGGGCGTGTCGCAGGCTTTGGTGACAACCGTCTTCGGACTGTTCGTGGCCATCCCCTGCATGGCTTTCTACGCCTGGTTCCGGCGGCGCGCCAGCCGCCAGATCGCTAACCTCGAGGCCGCCGCATCCGAACTCGTCACGGCGCTGATCGGCATGGGTGACAAGGCCGCGTTCATCGACAGGACTTGAGCGTTATGAACTTCCGCGCCAAAAACAAGAAAGCCCTGCCGGGCTTCCAGATGACGGCCATGATGGACGTCATCTTCCTGCTGCTGTGCTTTTTCATCACTACATCCGTCTTCTCGCAGTGGGAATATGAGATCGACATCACCCTGCCCTCGGCCCAGAGCGGCAAGGTGCCTGACCGCCTGCCGGGCGAGATCATCATCAACATCGCCAAGGACGGGCGCGTCTCCATCAACCAGCAGGACATCACGCTCGACGCGCTGAAGACCAGGCTGGACCGGCTTTCAAAATACTTCCCCGGGCAGCCGGTGGTGTTGCGGGCCGACAAAGAGACGCGCTATGACAACCTGATCAAGATCATCGACACCTGCCGCAAGGCGGACATCTGGAACTTCTCGATGGCCACCAGCGAGGACAAGAACGGCGCGGCGGAGAAAGAATGATTGTCTTAAAACACAGTTTCGCGCTCGGCGCCCTGCTGGCCGCGGCGGCGGCGCTGGCTGATCCGGTGGCGCTGCAGGACCGCATGCACCTGGCGGACGGGCTGTTCCGGCGCGGCATGTTTGACCTGGCGGCGCGGGAGTACGAGGCGCTTTCGCGCGAGCCGGAGCTGGCGGGGCTGGAAGATGTCCTCTTCCGCCTGGGCGAGTGCAAGCGTCGGCTGAAGCTGCCGGCCGAAGCCGAGACGGCCTACCAGCGCCTGGTCGAAAAATCCCCCAACAGCCCGAACGCGACCCGCGCGCGGCTGCAGATGGCCCTGCTCAAGATGGCTCGGGGCGGGGACGCGCTCAAGGAGGCCGCCGAAGTTTTCGTGAAGCTCTCCGACGAGAAAGTCGCTCCCGAAGTGCGCGCCGCGGCTTTGTATCATCTGGGCGAGACGCTGGAGCGGCTCGACCGGCCCGCGGAAGCGCTGGAGCGTTATGCCGTCCTGGGCAAGTCTTTCGCGGATACCGACTACGCCATGTACGCCGCACTGCGTTCCGCCTGGCTGCTCACCCAGAGCGGCAAGCCGGAAGACCGCCGCCGCGCCCTGGGACTGTATCTGGACCTGGCGCACAAGGCTAAAGATCCGAAGGTAGCCGAGGAAGCCCTCTTTTTCGCGTCGCAACTGTCGCTGCGCGACGAGCGTTACGAGGAGAGCGCCAACCTCTTTAACACCCTGCGCTCCAGATTCCCGGAATCGCCGCGCATCGCGACGGCCGCGCTCGGCGCGGGCTGGTCAAATTACCGCGCCGGCCGTTTCAAGGAAAGTTCGGGAGTCCTGGATTTGATCATCGGCGACAAGAGCCATGCCGAGCGCGAAGAGATCCTCTACCTCAAGGCCAACTGCCTGCGCCAGCTCGAGCAACGCGCGGAAGCCGTGAAACTTTACGACGCGCTGCTGGCGGAGTTCCCCGACGGGCGCCTGTCCGAGCGCGCCTGGTATGAGCAGCTTACCACCCTTTACCGCGACGGGCGTCACGCCGATGTGTTGCGGGTCGCCGCGCAGCGGCTGCCGCCGCCCGCCGCTTATGCCGACAACGTCTACTGGCTGAGCTCCGAGGCGGCCATGGCGCTGGGGCAGTCCGACGTGGCGGTGCAGAACAGCCGCCTGCTGGTGGAGAAATGCCCGCAGAGCCCGTTCGTGAAGGACGCGCTTTACCGTCTGGGGTGGCTGCTGCAGAAGCAGGAGGCCTGGGAGTCGGCCGCCTCATGGTTCATGCAGGTGGCCGAGCGTTTCGTGGCGGATCCGCTCGCCTCGAAAGCCCTGTACGCATCGGGCGTGTGCCGCTCGCGCCTGGGCCAGAGCGACGCGGCCTTGCGCGACTGGACCGCGCTGCTCACAAAATACCCGGGCGCGGAGGAGGCCGCGGAGACGCTTTACCAGAAAGCCATGGAGGAGCTGCGCGCCAAAAACCCCCGCGCCGCCGGCGCCACGCTGGACGAACGGATGCGCCGCTTCCCGAACGACGGACGCAAGGCCGAGGTCTTCTACTGGCGCGCGGCGGTCTTCCAGCAGACCGGCGAGCTGGCCGAGGCCGAAAAAATGTTTCGCGCCTGCCTGGCCGCGGCGCCCTCCAAGGAGTTCGAGCGCGAGACCATGCTGGACCTGGGCATGATTCTGCAGAAGGTCGACCGGCGGGCCGAGGCCGCGGATCTTTTCCAGAAGCTGCTGGACGCCCCGATCACCGAGCGTCTGGGCGCCGACCGGCTGGCCTGGCTGGCGGAGTTCCAGATCGAGAATAAGCAGCCTGAGGCGGCGGCCAAGGCCGCGCGGGCGCTGCTGGCGCTCAAGCCTGACAAGGGCTGGACGCAGACCGCCTGGACCTTGCTGGGCCGCATCCACCGCGACAAGGGCGAGCGCGATCCCGCCATACAGGCCTTCAGCGAGGCCCTGGCCACCGGCGCCGCCACGGCGTACGGCGCTGAGGCGGCCTTGCGCCTCGGCGAGCTGCTGACCGATGCCGGACGTTTCGAGGAGGCCGCGAACCATCTGAACGACGCGGCGACGCGCGCGGCCGCGCCCGAGCTGACCGGCCTGCGCGCGCGCGCCTACGCCGGCCTGGCCCGCAACGCGGAGGCGCAGGGCGATGACGCTGCGGCGCTGCGGTATTACATGGGCGTGGGGATCCTTTTCGACGACCCCGTGCTGGTGCCCCAAGCTTTGCAAAAATCGGCCGCGCTGCTGGATAAGGCCGGCCGCGCCGAGGAAGCCAAAGCCATGCGCGAAGAGTTAAAGACCCGTTACCCGTCATCGCCCTTGTCGTCGCCCAAGCAGACGGGCGCGGTTTTAAAAGTCGGAAAGGGCTACGTATGATACCGTACGGGTTCGGACAACGCCAGCGACCAAGCGACCACCACTGGATGTTGGCCTGCGTGGCGCTCCTGTTTTCGTCGCTCATCCACATGCTGATGATGTTCTTCTTCGCCGACTGGTCTTTCGGCGGCATGGCGCGGCTGCGCGAGCGTCAGCGCGCGCGTTTCGACGTCGCCCGCGTGCCGCCGATGCGTCTCGAAACCATGCATGCGGACCCGATGCTGATCGGACAGCGGGTGCCGGGCGAGCGCGACGCGCCCAGCCGCGGCCCGATCGAGACCGGCGAGCGCGTGCAGGATCTGAGCCAGAGCGCCGACGCGGTGTTGACAACGCCGCCGCCGGTGCCGCGGGAAGCCCTCGCTCCGGGTGTGCTCGCGCTCAAGGATGCGGTGTCGGATCAGATCGACACCACGCCCTGGATGCCTCGCCAGGAGATCGCGCAGATATTCGACCGGACGGTGCAGGATGAGGTGGCGCTGCTGCCGCGCCGCGAGATACCGATGGTCGAAAGGATCCGGCAAGCCCCCGACATAGTGCCTTCCATAGATCTGGCCGGCCGACGCTTCGGCAAAGACATCGAACCGCCCAAGCCTTTGAAGTCGGCGGAAGTTTTCGACACCGAGATCCGTCAGGGCACGTTTAAGGTGCCGCCGCCCGCGATGCCCGAAACGGCAGCCAGCCTGCAGCCAGGCTCCACCGGCGAGCGTTTCTCCTTGCAGCCGGGCGAGAAAGGCGGCGGCGGCGGCCAGGCCAACGCCCAGAAGGCGGCAAAGTTGAAGCAGGAGCTGGATCAGGCCGCAGCGCAAGGCAAGATCACCGAAGACGCCCGTAAGGCGCTGGAAACCCAGGCCACGATCTCCGATATGCGGGAAACCATCGAATATGTGCCGATCGACGACCTGCTGGCCGTGGGCCTGGAGACCTACCGCGATCCCGAACGGCCGGACATCGTGTTCTTCCGCATCGGCATCCAGCCGCGCGCCGACAAGGACGTGCCGGTCATCCCAAAAGACATCGTCTTGGTGCAGGATGTCTCGGCCTCGATATCAGAGGACCGCATGGTCTTCTGCCGCCGCGGCATGGCCGCGGCCCTGCAGACGCTCAATCCGCCGGACCGCTTCAACGTGGTGGCCTTCCGCGACAATTTCGAGGCCTGCTCGCCGGATTGGATGACGGTTGAAGCGGGCAACCTGGGCAAGGCCGCGGCTTTTGTCGAACGCATGCGCTCCTTCGGCCAGACCGATGTGTTCGGCTCGCTGCAGTCGCTGATGAAGCTGCCGCGCGACCCCAAGCGCCCGATGATCGCCATGCTCGTGACAGACGGCAAGCCCACCTTCGGCGTGACCGAGAGCGCGCGGATCATCGGCGAGTTCTCGAACCTCAACAACGGCATGATCTCGATCTACATGTTCGGCACCATCAGCAAGGCCAACGTCTACCTGCTGGACATGCTGACATACTGCAACCGCGGCAATTCTTCGGTGCTGAAGGGCAGCCGCTGGGAGATCCCGGACGCGATGGCAAGGGTGTACGAGGGCATACGCCATCCGGTGATGGGCGACATCACGGTGACCTTCGACACCGCCTCCCGCAGCGAGGTCTATCCCAAGAGCGCCACGAATCTCTACAAAAACCGGCAGCTCGAACTCTGCGGCGTCTGCCCGGCAGACACCGCGGAGCTGATCTTCCAGCTCCGCGGGCTGGCGGTCGACAAGGGCTACGACTCGATCTTCCGGCTGAACATGGCGCGCCACGCCCAGGCCGGCACAGCGGCCGTGAAAGACCGCTGGGCCATCCAGAAGATGTACCACCTGGTCGGCGCGTATTCGCGCGATGCCTCCCCCCAGACCATGGAGACCATGCGCCGGCTCAATCAAGAATACGGCGTCGCCATACCCTACGCCGACCAGCTCAAGTGAGCAGGCGGATCGAGCGCGATTTGAAAGACCCTCGCAAAACAAGAGTGCGGGTCGCAAACCCCCGTCACACACAGGATGCCTTTTGATCCGAAGCATTGCGGATGACGGCGAGCTGGGCTTCCAGCTCAGCCAGTTCCCGGGCCCAAAAGGCCCGCGAGCCCCAGCCCGGGTTGTGCTGCAGGAACGCGGCGTCGCGTGACTGGCGCGCGCACCATGCCAGATAGTAGGTCATCCGCATCGCCCGCAGCGGCTCAATCAGCCGCAGCGTGCGGCGGTCGAACGCCCGGAACATCTCATAGCCCTCGATAAGCTGCTCCAGCTCCCGCCGCGCCGTGTCCGCGCGACCGGGCAACAGCATCCAGAGGTCATGTATGGGAGGGCCGTTCATCATGTCGTCAAAATCGATCAGGAAAAGCCCGGTGTCGGGGCGCTCCAGCACATTGGTGTGCTGGCAGTCCCCGTGCAGCCGGATCATCTCCGCGCCATCGAAAAGCGGCACGGCTTGATCCAGCAGGTTTTCGCCGAAAGCCTCCAGCCGCGCGGCCTCCCGCTCTTCCAGAAAATCATGATCCAGCAGGTACGCGATGTCCGCTTTGGCGGAAGCGAGCGGGTGCATCGTGACGCGCGAAGGCGCGGCGGCGCTTTCCCCCACGCGGTGGATCCGCGCCAGCAGCGCGCCAAGCCTCCCCCACAGCGCGTTGCCGGGATCGGCAGGCTCGACCGGACGTCCGCCGCGCTGCGGGAAGACGGCGAACGCGATGCCGCCGACGTCGCCCACGGTGCCGCCTTCCGCCAGCGGCAGCGGGGCTATGACAGGTATGTCTTCGGCGGCGCAAGCCCGCACGAAAGCGTGTTCCTCCAGAATCGCCGCGCGCGTCCACCGGCCCGGCCGGTAGAATTTGGCCACCAGGAAATCGCCGTCCTCCATGCCCGCAGAGTAGACGCGGTTGATGTAGCTCGGCAGAGGACGGATCACGCCCGAACAGCGCCGGCCGGTCGCGCGTTCCACAGCGTCAAGCACGGCATCAGGCACCAGATTGGAAAAATCCGCGTTCATAAAATTCATGTGCCCTTGCGCCGCGCCCTCTTTGCCTTGCAATACCTAAAAACTGTGTCACGCGTCATCCTGCCACAAACCACCGCCGCCGTCAAACCCCGCCTCAACAAGGGGCGGCGGTCGCACATGACCGTAAACCCAGACTCAGTAAAGCCACATCCAAAGAATGCGGGAATCGCACATGCAGATCTCGCCGCTAAACTTCCCCGACTCGCACGGCACGGTCTTGCCGAGCGTGCCTTCGCAACAGATTGCATCTGCCCCACCCCACGTCTCCCCGGGAACTATCCCGTTCCAGAGTTGCGCAAAGACGGCAACCGCATGCGACTTGCTCAATGCCGGTGCGGTCGCCGGGCCAGGTTCCTGTTGTTCCGTCGCAACCATGAACGCGACAAACCGCCGCGCCGTTTCCGTGTCTGGAAAGACTCGGATGCTGTGGAACAGGCTGTCCGAGAAGACTGCAACACCGAAGGCGTCTGATGGCCATTGCGAACCGTTTGCCGCAACGGGAAACGCATCCAATCTCTCCGGTTGCTGTTGACGCCTCGAAGCGAAGAGGGAGTCATCTTGTGTTTCGCAGTGGCCCGGACGGATCGCCATGCGGATATGAAGATGCGGTCCCGTGTTCTTGGACACACCCTCCGCCTTCGGCTTGGGTTTTTCGCTGGTCACAGAAAAAGCACTCTGTGTCACATCCCGGGCCGGAAGCACTGCGACACTCTGAGGCGCCACTAGACTAGTGCCGGCGATTCGAAAGAGGGCAAGCCCGTCGCTGACCAGCGTTTCACAGGGTACGAGGAGCGGCACAGAGAAGCGGTTCTCGATGCGGACTGCGGTTTTCGATTCCGTGCCTTGCACAGACACCGCATCATGGTCTAAAACGTCTGGTAACAGCCGGAACGAGACGGTTGCCGGAGGCGGCGCACGGAGCGGGATGAGAATCAGATTGCCGTAGGTTAGCGGCTGAGCAGGCGTGTAGAGGTCGAGCACCGGCCGGAGGTGTGCGGCACGCGCGAAACGCAAGGCTTCTCGCGTCCGAGCCTCAGCTTCGGCGCGTGTCTGTTCGGCGGCCTGCTCGGCGGCCTCGCGCTCCGCAATGCGGCCTCTCAACAAGCGGTAGAGCAGGTGGTTGTCCGCCGACATGCGCCCCTCATGCGCATCGTCATGCAACATGGCGCGTAGTTTCACCGCCTCCTCCGACGGCATGTCGCGGATATGTTCCCAGAGCCAAAGCAACGCAGTCCGGTGAAAGGCGTCACGCGCCGGTGCCGCGACAGGATCAAACAGGCGGGTCGCCCCTTCCGGCAAAAATTCGATAATAAGGTTCAACGCGATGCGCGAACCTTCATCCGGCACCGCCGCGCAACCGCTGAGCCGTATGACGCCAGCATCGAGCAACGGGGCGATGCCCGCCGCATCAAACCGCGGCAAATGGCCGCACGGCCTATCCTTCACGTCCATCACGGCGATCGCCTGAGCGTCATGCTCGTTGTCAAGATCGCGGCATAGCAGAACCGCATCGCCTGGTTTAATCTCGACCGTGTGATACCTGCGGCCCACAATCCACGTTGGCAGCGTGGCGCGCATGAGTGGCTCAGATGCCCTTGTTTTCGGCTTTTTCATAGTGTTTATCCTTACGCCGGTGTAAGTGTTTGTCTACCCCACATGCCCCAAGGCGGAGAGGGCGGCGACGAGGCGGCGGATCGTCGGGGCGCGGACGCCGGTGAAGTGGCGGGCCAGGACCTTCTCGCCGTCGGCCGGCTGCCAACCGGTCAGGCCGATCACGCCGCGCACAAGCGCGATCTGGTCGGCGAGGGACTCCGGCCACGGAAGAAGTTCATTAGTGCGTGTGTGCGTTAGTTCATTAGTCGGGAGATCGAGATCGGACTGCGCAGGCGCGGCAACAGGCCGCTGATACGACGGGCGGAGATAACGGACAACGCCGCGCGATTCTTCGTCGGCGCGCTGCCGGTTCAGCTCCACCAGCCGCTCCAGAATCTCCGCGTCAGTCATATTTGAGCGTTGAGCGTTGAACGTTGAGCGTTGAGCGTTCTCTCCTTCTTCCCCCCAGCCGTACACTTCGGCCACCGCCGCGTCCAGTTCGTCGTGGAGCTGGCGCAGGACGGTGACTAGTCCCTGCTCGTGAATGGCGCGTTGCTTGGGCGTGAGCGTCCCGTTGGCTCGGACCGCCTCCAGCACGTTGTACATCTCCGTCATGGTCAGCGCCTCGTGCAGGGCGAGCTGCCGCTTGCGGTGCGCGTCGAGCCGCTCCGCGAACTCGCGGATGCGCGCTTTCTGCTCCTCGGTCGCCTCCGGGAAAGGGAATGTCTCGAAACAACGTGTCTTGACGTAGACAGGGTCGTTGCCGACGCCGAGATGACTGCCTGACATTAAGGCCCATGAGACATGGATGCGGCTGGAGAGCACGCCGAGCACATAGGCGTCTTCATGCGCGATGCAGATGAGCTTGTTGTCGGGCAGGACCGAGGCGTCGAGGAATTGGAAGAAGCGGTGCTTGGCGGTCTCGGCCGTGGCGATGTAGCGGGGCAGGCCTTCGAGTTGCGCACGCAGTTTCGTATTGGGCTCGCCGAATATCCACCAGTTCCGCTTGCGGCTCTCACGTTTGTTCTGATCGCGCTCAGGTTTAACGCGCGCGTGCACCCACTGATAGACTTCAGGGAAGCGGTCGCGCGCGTCGGCTTCGGAAAGGCCGAAGAGGTCGATGACCATCACGTCGCGCGGTCGGCTGGTGAGATCCTTGCCGTTGCGGTATTCGCGGATGTGCTGGTCGAGGCCGGGAACACGCCCGAGACCCAGCGCGGCGGCTTCCTCGCGGGTCACGATGAAACCGGCACCAAACAAACAAAAACCACGGTTGCTGATGCCTTCATTGGCTTTGAGCGCGACCGCGCTTGCCACTTTTGATCCGACGGTGAGGTCGGCGTTGATCGTTCCGGTGCGGGTGGCGAGGGTCACGTCCACCGCGCCTTCGGCGCCTTCGGTCTCGGCAATGACGGTCTGCAACGTGGCAGCGGCGTCCCGCCGCTGGGGGCCGCCGACGGTCATGGCGATGCGCACGGCCGCGCCGTCGGCGTTCTCGACCCACGGGTGGTCCGGAATCGCAAAAAGGAGGGAGAGAGGAGAGAAACGCTCAACGTTCAACGCACAACGCTCAACGTTCAAGTGGGGAAGGGGAGAACGCACGCCTTTCGATTTGGAGGCACCATCCGCTGGTTGGCTGGCGCTAAGTGCGGGGCCTTGGCCGTTGAGCGTTGAACGTTGAGCGTTGAGCGTTGAGCGTTTGGTTTCGTCCAGATGTGCCTCCAGCACGCGGCGGTTAAAGGTCTGGCGCAGGGAGTTGGTGGTGATGAAGCCGAAGCGTTCGGCTTGGCGTTCGCGCACGCGGCGCGCGGCCTTGTGCCACCAGTACATGACGAAGTCGGCAGATTCCGGAACGTCGCTGTAGAGCTTGCGCAGGGTTTCGGTGTAGCCGTCGCCGAGCGCCTCGCGCATGCGTGCCGCGCCGATGAAGGGCGGGTTGCCGATGATGAAATCAGCGGCGGGCCATTCGGCGCGGCGCGGGTTGACGTAACTGAAGACCACGCGCCGGGACGACTCGTCGGGAACCGCTTCGCCGGTGACGGGATGCGGCTTGAACGTGTGGCCGTCCCACTGGGTGACGATATTGTTTTCCGCGTCGCGCAGGGGCTCGATGCGGTCACAGGCCAGCACGGCGTCGCGGTTCTCGATGGTGTGGAATTTAGAGATAACGGGCTCGGCGAGGGCGGCCTTGCCGCGCGTGCGCAATTGCCACTGGAGATAGCCGATCCAGAGGCAGAGTTCGGCCAGCACGGCCGCGCGCGGGTTGAGTTCGAGCCCGAGAAACTGCGACGGGTGGACCGTGTGGCCCTGCAAGTCGAGCGCGCGCTCGTTCTCGCCGAGGGTGACGCGCAGGGCGAGCACCTCGGCCTCCAGACGTTTCAGGTGTTCGAGGGTGACGTAAAGGAAGTTGCCCGAGCCGCAGGCGGGATCCAGCACACGCACACCGCACAGGCGCCGGTGGAACGCGCTCAGGGCCGCGAGCGCGGCCTTGCGGTCGTCCGCCGCGAGGCAGGCTGATGCCGCGGCCTGCACGCTATCCCATTCCGTGCGCAGCGGTTCGATGATGGCGGGGATGACGAGGCGCTCCACATAGGCTCGCGGTGTGTAGTGCGCGCCGAGCATGTGGCGCTCGCGGGCGTCGAGGGCGCGTTCCAGCAGGGTACCGAAGATGGCGGGCTCCACGTCGCGCCAGTCGGCGCGGGCGGCGGCGGCAAGGAGGTCGATCTGCTCCGGGGTGACGGCCAACGCATGGCGCTCCTCGAAGAAGCCGCCGTTGAAGCGCAGGAGCTTCGCGCGCAGGGCGACGCTCATGCCGCCCTTGTCCATGGTCTTCCAGAGTTCCTCGACGATGGTCTTGAAGGCGCGGTGGTTATTGCGGAGGGACTCGATCAGGACGCTGAAGCTCGCTTTGGGGAGCAGGTCCACGTCCTCGGCGAACATGGTGAAGATGCAGCGCATGAGGAAGCCGCCGACCTCGGCGGGCGAGTGGCCCGAGGCTTCCAGCGAACGGGCGAGCTCGGCGAGCTTACCGGAGATCTCGCGGGTGACGCGGGCACTGCGCAGGGCGGGGTCGAGGCTGGCGGGGTCGGTCCAGACGAGGCGCAGGCGTTCAAGCAAGGCGGGGTCCGCCAGCTCGCGGAGCATGATGCGGTGGCAGGATGCGTCCGGAAAGGGGATGTAGATGCCGCCGGTGCGCGTGAATTCCGAATAGATCTCGATGACGTGTCCGACATCTGCCACCAGCAGGAAGGGCGGGCGGCCTTCGGCGGCGGGCAGGGCGCGGACATAGCGCTCGGCCTGGTTCTTGGCGCGGACCATGGACTGGTCCCAGACTTCGGATCCGCGTATGCCGTGGCCGGGCTTGGCGTCGCCCGCGTTCGCGCCCTGCTTGGCCTCCAGCACGAAATGGCCGCGTTTATAGAGGTCGATGCGGCCGAGGCTGACAGAGCCGTCGCGGTTGGGGAAGCGGACGGCTTTCTCGAAAACGTAGGCGTTGAGCGAGTCATCTGCGCCAGCCGGCTGTGGAGGCACGACCTCCAGCACGGCGCAAAGTTCGGTGAGGAAGAGCTGATAGTTGGCGCGTTCCGACGCGCCTGAAGCCTCCCAGCGTTTTATGAACGCATCAATCATTGCTGGATAGTATACGCGAGCGGCGGTTCAATGGAAAGCCGCAAGATGCCAAAGGGTGGTGCGATTCAAATATTTGAATTCGCACCCGGCGGCGGTTACAGAGCTTTCAGGATCTCGCGTTCGGCGCGGTCGAGGGCCATATACATCTCGTCTGCGTCGGCGGCGGCGCGCAGGTCGGAGAGCAGCATGGTGCCGTGCGCCATCATGCACAGCCGCGCCAGCGTGTGCAGGTGCAGCGCATCGTCGGTGCAGCAGATCAGGAAGAAGATGTCGGTCTGCCCGCCGTCCTGCGCGCCGAAAAAGATCTGCTGCCGGCTCCGCCCCAAGACCACGAACGAGTCCGAGGCGAAATAGGGGTCGTGATAGCGCGCGTGCAGCAACGCCGCGCCCGCGCCGATCGCCGTGGAACCGGCGGACTCCCGCTCCTCGATCTCCCGCTGCAGGGCCGCGGCGTCGTACAGGCAGTCCGTTTTCGACGCCAGCGCCACCATGTCGCGGATCACCGCCGGCTTGGTGCGCGACTGCAGCGCGGCCTCGATCCACCCGGGACGGAAGAGGAGTTGCACCAGGGCGTCCTCGTCGGCCCGCTTGGTGCGGACCGCCACCCCTTCGCGGTGGTGGAGCGTCAACGAGTCGGTCGGCAGACCGAGTATCCGCCGCTGCGCCCAGTCGTCAAGCACGCGATGCTCGAAGCAGATTTCATCGCCGCGCCGGACAAAAGGAATCTCGTCGCGCTGCACCAGATGGAACAGCTCGCGTTCCGGAATGCGGATATGTCGCGCCGCTTGCGCCAGCGAAAGGATACGGTGTGGCATGGATCGCGTCCAAAATTGAAAATGCCTTCAGAAAATTTATGCAAGGATAGCACACAGGCGGGCATATGGGAATTATGAAACGCGCGCGTCCGCAACCTTTGCTGGCGCGCCAACGACTGAGCGGCGTCAACCGAACGCATCGAAAAATCCCCGCAGCTCGGGCGCGGCAAGCGTTCTGCCCAGCGCGGGCCGCAACGGCGCGCGGTCAGCGGCGCGGACCGCTGCCGGCGCAACGGCCAGAAACTTCCGGCCCCAACGTTCTGGCGCCGCCGCGCGTTCCGCCGGCCCGAGCAGCTTCCAGAAGCTTTCCAGCAGGCGCAGATAGTCGTAAAGGCACTGCTGCTCGAAGCTCAATCCCGCCGCCGGGCCGTATTCGAAATCCACGAACAGGTGCCGGCCCTCTGACGTTAGGATGTTGGACAGGCTCATGTCCATGTGCGAGATTCCGGCGGCATGCAGCCGGCTGATCGCCGGCATGGCCTCCGCCGCGATGTCCAACAATGATTTACGTTCCATTTCCGCGATCCGGTCGAGCGGAAGCGCGTCCACATACTCACAAAGCATCGCGCGCGCGTCGCGCCACAGCGGCCGCGGCGCGAGGCCAAGCGGATGGCCGGCGGTGTAGGCGTCCCACTCGCGCGACAGTTTGCCTGCGGCGTCCAACGAGACGAACGGCAAGCCCGCCTCAGGCGGCGTGGAGCCCGGCGTGTCGGGATTGACCAGGCGCAGCACTCCCGCGGCCCGGCCGCCGCGCAGGATCAGGCATACCACGTCACGGCCCCGGCCGCCCATGCGCCGCCAAGTGACCGGCCCCCCGAAGGTCGCCTCCAGCCGGCCGCGGCGCGCCAGCAGTTCCGGCCGCGCCTTGCGATACGCCCGCAAGCGCCGAAACCATCGCTTCAACGCGCGCAAGCTCATAGTCTTCACGGCTTTCCATTCCTAAGTTATGGTTCCCGGCCCGGCCGCTGATTCAACGAAGTCGCACCGTGTCCCGCTTACTCGATGTTCTGGACCTGTTCGCGGGCGGCCTCGAGACCGGCCTTGAACCCGATCACCAGGCGCGCGATCTCTGCGTTGTTGGCCTTTGAGCCGGTGGTGTTGATCTCGCGGAAAAGTTCCTGGCACAGAAAATCGAGCGTGCGGCCGCAGGCGCCGCCTTGTGAGAGAACCTTTTCGGTCTGGTCGAAATGGCTGCGCAGACGCGTCAGCTCTTCGCTCACGTCGCAGCGGTCCGCGAAAACGGCGGCCTCGCGCGCGAGCAGCGCTGGTTCGACGGCCGCGGCGCCACCCAGCAGTTCGGCCAAGCGTTTCTCCAGCGCGGCCTTGTACGCGGACGGCACGGCCGGCGCCAGCGCCGCGATGGCCTCGCCGGTCTTCCGCAACTCCTGGAACCGCTGCCGCAGGTCTTGCTCCAGCGCGGCGCCTTCACGCAGCCGCATGGTTTCAAGACTGTCCAGCGCGGCGACGGCCGCACACTCCAGCAGCGGCCAGAATTCCAGCGGGTCTTCAGGCAGCAGGCCCGTGCGCAGGGCTTCCGGCAGGCGCAAAAGCGCCGAAGCGGCCAGATCGTCCGCCAGACCGAGCTCCCGCGCGAGACTCCGCAAGGCCTCGATCTGGCGCCGCACCGCCGCAAGCTGCAGCCCGCCTGAAGCGGCCTCGCCGGCCGTGACCGCCACCAGACCCTTGACATAACCGCGCGATATGCGGCTGTGCGCCAGCGACTGCAGTCTCGCGTCCATGCACAACAATTCCCGCGGCATCGAGAAGGCGCAGTCGAATTGCTTGCGGTTGACCGTGCTGAGCTCGACCGTGACCTTGACCCCGCCGCCGTTGGCCTCGCCGCGCCCGAACCCGGTCATGCTTTTTAACGCCATATTCTGTCGCCTTTCAACCTATACGTGATTTTAGCACATTCCGTACGATCGCCGCCATAGCGTCAGACTGCTCTTCCATGCTGCGCACCATCGCGAACTGCACCCGGCAGCGATCCAGATTCTGCCCGGGCCGGCTGGTCCGGAAATAGGTGTCGCCAGCCAGATAATCGGTGAGGAAGCGGATGCCGATGGTCATGGTGATCAGCCTGCCCGCGAAAACCAGCTCCTCGGTCTCGGACGGCAACAGGAAGGCGGCTTCGGACAGATAGCCCTTGGCCAGCGCCTCGAACATGTTGATGCGGCTGCCGACCTTCGAGAGATCGCGCTCGTCCTCGCGGGTGGCGGCTGTGGCGGTGCGCACCATGTCGCCGAAATCATAAAGCGCCAGCCCCGGCATGACGGTGTCGAGATCGATCACGCAGACGCCCGCGCCGGTGTCGTCATCCAGCATGACGTTATTAATCTTGGTGTCGTTGTGGGTGATGCGTTCCGGGATCTCGCCGCGCGCATGACGCTCCAGCAGGCGGGCGCATTCGAGACGCCGCCTGTCGGCGAACGCGATTTCCGCCGCGGCCCCGGCGCTCCTGCCGCAGACATCCGCGGCGGCGGCGGCGTCCAAAGCCTCCAGCCGCCGCACGGTATTGTGGAAAGCCGGGATGGTCTCGTGCAGGCGCGGCAGCGGCAGGTCCGCCAGCAGGCCCTGGAAACGCGCGAAGGCCCGCGCCGCTTCAAAAGCCTGCCGCTCGTCGCTGATGACATCATAAGTCCGCGCCGCTTCGATGAACAGGTACAGACGCCACCAGTTGCCCTCCGCGTCGCGCGCGTACGGCTTGCCGTCGCGGGCGGGTATGACGGTCAGCGCCTGGCGCGAGATCTCGCCGCCGTCCCGCGCGAGTTTCTCGCGCAGGTGGGCGGTGACGCGCATGATGTTTTCCATCACCATGTCCGGCCGCTTGAAGATCTCATGGTTGATGCGCTGCAGCAGATAACGCACTGTGGTTCCGGCCACCCGCATCGTGACCTGATAGGTGTCGTTGATGTGCCCGGAACCGTAAGGCACCGCGCCGACAAAGTCTCCCCAGATCTGGAATTGTGCAGTCACCTCACGCAGATGACCGATGCTATGTTTGCTTTCTTTCATAAGTTTCTCTATGCGGGACTGCCGTGTATCGCGGCGGCGTGGCGCCGCCGCTGGGAGGGACGAGCGTCCGCTCGTCCGTGAGCACTGCCACCCGGGCAAGCAGACGCTTGCCCCTCCCTGCGGCGCGCCCGGCGGTCGCGCCCTACCGGCGGCTCGCGGGTCGCCAGTCGCGGGGAGGGACGAGCGTCCGCTCGTCCGTGAGCACTGCCCCCCGGGCAAGCAGACGCTTGCCCCTCCCTGCGGCGCGCCCGGCGGTCGCGCCCTA
>CAYRZP010000014.1:0-25153 GCA_964428885.1 uncultured Lentisphaeraceae bacterium | reverse complement strand
CCGACTGTCCCCCGTCTTTGTGCTCTTTCGCGGCTAATCCTGTTATGCATTTCTTCCGGAATTGAGGGCGCTGCTGGATGGACAAGGCCCTTATCTTCTGGGCGCTTCCGCGCGGCGATAGAACTCGCGTTGAAGCTCGGGGAGAACCTTGACCTCTTTGACCGTGCGGATGACGTTGACAAGATTCGAGACCGATGTGGCGACGAGCCAGTGGCCCAGTTCCTTCGACGCCTTCGTCGGATCGCCGTAGGCCTGGTTCGGCGCTTCGCCGTACCAGTCGAACGACGTCTTAACCTTCGCTTTCTTGAAGGCCTCAAGCCGCGTCAACGGAACCGCCTCCTCGACATTCACGCGATTCATGTAGACGAGCTCGGGACGGAGCGCGAGCATGAGCGAGGTCTCCATAATGCAGGCGTGTCCCCACGGCCCCTGCGGCTTTCCGAACTTCGCGTACAATTCCTTGTACTGTGTGCCCGTGTAGGTGTCGTTCCAGTAGTAGACGCGATACGGATGCGGCTTCTCAAGCCGCGAGCGGACGAACTCCTCGAGGAACATCGTGTTGCCGCCGTGCGTGTTGAAGAGGATGATGTCGTTGAGTCCGTTGCGCGCAAACTCGTCGCACATGTCCTCCAGGAGCGCCCTCAGCGTGTTCGACGAGATCGCCATCGTGCCGGGCTGATGCCGCGCCTCGCGCACCGCGCCGAACGCGCCCATCGAGAAGTAGACGACCTCCTCCTGTTCGGCGGCCTTGCGGGCAATGTCGAGCGCGGCGAAGAGATCCGTGCCGACCGGCAGATGGTGGTTGTGCATCTCGACACAGCCGATCGGGACGATTACGACGCCCTTAGCGGCATTGACCGCCGCCGCGAAGTCGTCCGAGGTGAGATTTTCCCAGACGAACGGTTTTTCAACGGCTGCCGCGCTGAGCGTGCAGACGGCGAACGCGAGTGTGATGAGTCTTTTCATGGAATTCCTTTCTGCTTATCGGGTCTTGATGACGGCGCATGCGAGTTCGAAGACAACCTTCGTCACTGTTTTGCGTTGGGCCGTGAAATCACAGCTTGTTGACGCCGGCCTTGAGCGGCTGGCTTTGTTCGCCGTAGACGAAGGTTCCGGAGACCGGTGTTTT
This sequence comes from uncultured Lentisphaeraceae bacterium, assembly GCA_964428885.1. Taxonomy (GTDB): domain Bacteria; phylum Verrucomicrobiota; class Kiritimatiellia; order RFP12; family UBA1067; genus JAQVQN01. The sequence continues at coordinate 24,024 of CAYRZP010000014.1, read as the reverse complement.
CACCGTGCCGGACGCCATGCCGTCCGCAAAACGGAGATCGACTTCGATCCAGCCCTGCGGATGCGGATGCTTCGCCTTCAGCGATTTCAAATCGCCCGGCGCCGGCGCGACGCGCACCTTGGCAAAGAACGGCGCGTCAGAGCGGATGCCCGCAAGACCCGTCTGCATGAACCAGATCGGGTGCGCGCCCCAAGCGTGACAGTCGCTGCGGGATTCGGTCGTCTTGCCGACTTTCACGACGTCCGGCGCCTCCTGCGTCGTCGTAAGGCCCTTCTTCACATAGTCGCGCCAAAGGTCGAGACGCTTCAGGAAGAGGTCGCCGCGTCCGAACTTGAAGTAGGTTTCGAAGAGGTAATAACTGAAGTAGACCGTGCAGCGCTTCAGGTCAGCATCCGTGATGAGATGCCGGAAGACGTCCGCCTCCTTCTCCGCCGGCAGCACGTCCGCGAGGAGCGCGAGACACTGCGCGTGCTCGGAGAAGTCGTCCTTGCGGACGGTATCCGCGAAAAGCCCGCGTTCTTCGCTCCAGAACGCATCGATGATCGCAAGCTTGAGCACGATGGCCTTGTGCTCCCAATGTACGGCGACATCCCCGTTCCCGAACGCCCGTTCGACGCGCGCGGCCGACTGTAGCGCGAGGAGCCAGAAGAGGTTCGCCTCGGCATTGACGCCCTCGCCGAAGACACCGTCCGGCGCGACACCATTGCGCCACTCGGGCACCCAGTCCATGAAACTCCAGCCGGGCAGGTTCGCGAGCAGCCCCTTGTCGTTCTCATAGAGCTCCAGACCCGAAAGCGTGCGTCGGAACCCGGGAAGCCGCGCCTTGAGCCACGCGCGGTCCGTATGGTTCATCACGTAGTCGCCGTACATGAGCAGGTAGCAGAGCGTGTAGGTCGCGCCCTCCTGCAGGCCGCGTGTCGGCCAGTTGAATGGACACTGCCCGTCGTCCCGGCTCGCGAGATCGTAAAGCTCGATCGCGCGCTTGATCATCCGGTCGTCGCGGGAGAGCGCCGAAAGGACGTTCAACTGCACACGTGTATCGCCCGGATACATCTGCTGTTCGTAGTACGGACAGTCATAGAGCGTTTCGTGGCAGCACATCTGCATCGCGCGCGCCGAAATGCGGCGGATGTCGTCGAGCGTCGGGTCGTCGGACGCGACGAATGTGCTTTCCATCTCGAGCGGATAGCGGTTCTCGATCAGCGCTACGGACTCGACCTTCAGCGGTTCGTCGCCCGTCTCGATGAAGACGCGGCACCACTTGCCGCAGCGGAACCACGGCACGGTGAAGACCGCGTTCGTGCGTCCGTCGGAGACGAACGTATCGCCGTAGCCGTTCAGGTAGCGGCCGACGATCGCATCGCGCGCGCCCGGTTCGGATCCCTTGAGGTGCGTGTCGCTACGGAGAGACGCCTCCGACCACTTGAGCGAGAAGCGCGCGCCGCGTCCCCCCGAGAGCTTCACCTCCGGATACGCACAGGTGTAGCGGCCGAGATCCCAAGCGAACTGCAGCGTCGCATGCGCCGGCACCGTCAGTTTCTTCGTGAGGTCGAGCGTCCGCTTAGCCTCCGCTTCCGTGTAGACGTGGACGCCGCGGTTCGGCGCGCCTTCCGAAACGGCGACGACACGTCCCGGTACGGTCCGCGTTTCTGTCTGATCCGGCAGCTGTGAGGGGAAGAGCATCCAGCCATTCGTCCGTGAGCCCCAGTTTGCAGGTCCCTTGCTCCCCGCCGGACCGCGCACGACGGCGGGTGTTTCCCAGCGGGACGGCACAGCCGTCTCCGCACCGCAGCCCGTCACTTCCCATTGGTGTCCCGAGCCCCACACGCCGTTGTCGGTGCCCTTCGAGACTATGCCGCCGAGCCGTCCGACCTGCCAGGCGGCCTTGCCCGTCGTGAGCCGTTCGTCGAAGGCGCCTTCGGCCTTCAGGATGAAGCCGCCGCGCCACGAGAGCTGGGCGATCGGGCCGAAGTCCCCAAGACGCCAGACCGTCGCCTCCATCACGTGCCGGCCGGGCGGAAGCGTCGTCTCGTACGTCTGGTACTGCCAGTTCTCGACCGTCGCGCGGTTCGGTCCGCGCGCGACGAACCGTCCGTCCAGCGTCAGGTGAAAGCGCTCGTCCGCCGAGACGTCGAAGACAAGTTTGGCGTCCCCCTCCTTCACGTCGAATTCGCAGCGGAAACGCGCGAACGTCGGCTGCGTATCGGCCTGCGTGAGGCCCGTGTCGCCCGGCATCCACAGCCAGCTCGCCTCGTCGATCGGCTGGATCTGCAGGATGTTCGTATTGCCGCGCGTCACGCGCGGCGCGCGGAAGACGCGCTTGATTTCCGCCGGCGGCACGACCCACGCGGCGTTCACGCCCTTCGCGACCAGCCGGCGGCGATGCGCCTCGGCCCGCGGCAGGAAGTGGTCGTAACCGGGCTTCGCCTTGCCGCCCGTCCAGACGGCTTCCGCCGTCGCGAGAAAGCGCGGGAACATTTTCCACTCGAGGTCCTTGCCGTCGAGAATGTCCTCAGTCCACAGGCAGCACTGTCCGCCCAGCACCTGGGGACGGTACTTCTCGTCCAGCTTCGTCATCGGGTCGAAATAGTAGGCCCGCTTGAGCGTGATCGGGCTCGTGCCGTCGTAGCGGTAGGGATCTTCCTTGCCGAGCCCCTGCGGCAGGTCGAAGTAGCACTTCCCGCTCGGCGTCATGACGACAGTGTTGCCTTGCTCGAGAGCCTTGATCGTCGCCTCACGGTCGTTCCAGCTCATGACGTGGACGTTCTTGACGAGTCCGCCGCTGACGATCTCGTTCCAGCCGATCGCCTCGCGTCCCTTAGCCGCGAGATGATCCGCCATCTGCTTCGTGCACCAGCTCTGGAGCGCGTCCTCGTCCTTCAAGCCCAGGTCGCGGATGCGCTTTTGGCAGCGGGGACACTTCTTCCAGTTCTCGCGCGGACACTCGTCCCCGCCGATGTGGATGATCTTGGAGTCGGGGAAGAGCTCGCAGAACTCGTCCAACGCATCCTTGAAGAACCGGATCGTCGCGTCGTTGCCGAGACAGAGGCCGATGTTGTTCATGTTCTTGTAGGCCTTCGCGTCCGCATTCTCGCAGTAGAATTCGGGATACGCCACCACGACTTCGCGGCTGTGGCCGGGAATTTCCATCTCTGGGACGATCGTGATGTGGCGCGCGGCCGCGTAGGCGCGGATCTCGCGGATGTCCTCTTCCGTGTAACCGAACGGACCGTAGTCGCCCGTCTCGATGTCGTAGATGGCTTCGCCGACGTAATCGGGACGCGGACGCGTCGCGCCGACCGTGCGGAGGCGCGGATACTTTTTCGTCGGAAAGCGCCAGCCCTGGTCGTCCACGAGATGCCAGTGGAAGACATTGAGCTTGTACTCGGCCATGCGGTCGAGCGCGCGCTTGACCGTCTCCTTGCCCATGAAGTGCCGCGAATCGTCGACGAGACAGCCTCGCCAGGCGTACGCGGGAGCGTCCTCGATCGAGACAACCGGATACGTGCCGTCTTCCTGCAAGAGCTGCGCCAGCGTCTGCCGCGCATAGAATGCGCCCGCCGCATCCGAAGACGCGATGCGCACGCCGTCCGCGCCGACCTTGAGCCGATAGCCCTCGTGCGGCAGCGTCCGAACCGTCACGCAAGTCACCGCGACATTCGTCGGCACGCTCCCCGTACCCGTCTCCATCTTCTGCGGCAGCGGAATCAGGTTGATTGCCGCGAGAACGCCCACTGTTGTCAAAGTCATCATTTCTTCTCCCTTATAACGGACAAACCGATGTCACTGATGCGTGTAGACGACATCGTCGAAGACCGGGGTCTTGGCGACGGCAGCGTCATGCTCGGCCTCCACATCGCCTGTTCGCTGCCTGCGGGCAACTTCGCCTTCTCGCCGAAACGGACGCGCTGCTTCTCGATGTCTGTGCCGTCGGCCTTCTTGAAGGTGACGTCGAAAGAGAAGTCCACCGTGCCCTTCCCGTAGTTAAAGACGTCCTTGTCTGGACCGACCGCGTCATTCGCGCAGTTCCAGAGGAAGGTCGCCTCGTCTACACGGCACGCACGGGCACACCTGCAAACGCATCCGGCATCCGCGGCCAACGCGCCGCTTGCCACCAGACCACCTAGAGAGTTTCTGCGAGAGACGTTCATGGCTGTCTTCGGTTCGCCCTATTCGAATTCAACGACAAGCATGTCATAGCCCGCGAAGTCTCGGAGGTCAGCACAGCGGCCGTTCAGCTTCACGTCGGTCTTCGTGTCGGGATAGAAGACGCGCTTGATCGCGCACGTGCCAGGCACGTTCAGCTTCGCGCCCGTAACCTTCGCGTTGCGGACGTTGTAGTCAAGCATGTGGATGACGTAGTTGTTTTCCAGCGCGTCAACCGTGACCTCGACATCGCCGCTCACGCCCGTCACCTCGACGGGAAGCGTCGCGCCAACGATTTCGAGGCCGCTCTTCACCATCGCGCCGAGTGTCTCGCGGACGTTCTTCCAGAACACCCACTTGTTCGGCATCATCTCCCACTCGCTCGTGACGTGCCCGAGCATCGGATAGTCGGCCGTGAAGAAGTAGACGCGGCCCCGGCCGAACGCATTTGCCAAGACGGCGTGACGTCCGTCCTTGAACGTCGCGAGGGTGACGGCCGTCGTGGGCCGGACGCGGTCGATGCCGATCGCCGCGTCGATCTCAATCTCGTCGCCATCCTTGACCCCCGCGAGGAACTTCGCCGCCTCGGCGCCGAACTTGGCCGTGCGGACGCTCTTCGCCGGTTTGAGGTCGCGTTCGACGGAGTCGAGGAAGTGATAACGCTGCTCGAGGCCGGGCACGAACTTGAACGCGCCGCTGCGGATGCCGCGCCGGCGCGCGAAGGTGTCGCTCTCCTCGGGCTTGAGGTAGTCGGTGCCTTGATAGTCGGCGCCGAAGAGGTCCGCGAGCGCGTAGTTCGCGCGCTGCTTGAGCGTGCGGCCGTTGAAGAGGGACGAGGTGCCCTGCGAAATGAGGACGCCGCCCGCCTTCACCCACGCGCGGAGGTTCGCGATCTCGACATCGCCGAGAAAGCGCGATTCTGGCAGGTAGAGAACGCGGTAGCGCGAGAGCTTTTCAAGCGAGATGTCGTCGGCGTAGATGACGTCGGCGGGCACGTGGAGCTGCGTGAGCGCGACCCACGCGGCCATCGCGTCCTGGTCGCCACGCTGCGGCACCGCACAGGCCGCGCAGGGGTTGTCGCGGACGACGGACGAGCTGCGGCCCGAGAAGAGCACGGCCGCGTTCGCCGCGCTCGGCGCGATGGCGTAGTATTCGCGGTTCGCGCGCACACGCTGGAACACCTCGCGGCAGCGCTCCCAGCGGTCCTCCTCCCAGACCCAGAGGTATTCGCTCGAGGCGTGCTTGAAGATGTGGTAGAGCGTGAAGTTGAAGAAGCATTTCGAGTGGATCGCGTTCTGCCAGAAGCCGCGGAACGCGTGCTCGCCGGACGGACAGTACCAGTTGTAGAGCTCGCTCATCGATGAGCGTGCCTCGCCGTCGCGGTAGCGGCGCATGAAGTACGACGAGGAGCGTCCGAACGACTGATACGACTCGAGGCCGATCGAGTCGAGCGCGTGGATCTGCGCGTTGTCGCGCGGATAGCGCACCGGATCCGCCGTCGAGACGACGTACGTGTGGGCAAAGCCCTTGCGGCGGCCGTGCAGGTAGTCCTGCGACTCGGTCCAGCAGTCCGCGAGCTTGCGTCCCTCGACCTCGAGCATCACCGTACGCAGCGTCGAGTCCCACGGGGCGGAGTAGTTCGCCTCGCGCGTCTTTTCGCCCTGGACGCGGTTCGCGAACGAGAAGTACTCGTTGCCCGCGATGCAGCGGTCCAGTTCGGCGAGCTCGTCCGCACGCAGACCGAGCGTCTTGCGCCAGTCCTTGCCATACATCTGTTCAAGGTGACGCGCGAATTCCTTCGCGCCGAGCCCCGGCTCCTGCCAGGTCTCCTCGCACCAGTAGCCGCGGTACGCCTCGCAGTCGCCCAGATGGGCCAGGCGGAACTCGTTCTCGGCGATGCCCGCCTGGGCGTAGCCGGGAAGGACGTCTATGAAGAGGAGGCCAAGCTCGCCGAGTTCCCGGATGTAGGCCTTGTAGGACTCCGGCTCCCAGCCCGACGTGCCCCACGCGTTGTGGATGCCGGTGAAGCCCGCCTCGCGGATCACGGACGGCAGGAGCTTCGCACGCTCGCCCTTGTATGCGGCCGTGCCGTTGTAGACGCGGCCCGCGAAGGCGTTGCACTGTTTCGTGATCGCGTAGAAGGCATCCTTGGAACGGTAGGCCTCGAGCTGCTTCACGCCCGTCGCGGCAAGTCCGCCGCGCGCGAGGTCCGCCAGAGCCTGCTCGGCCGCCCAGGAAAGGCCGATCTGGGTGGAGCTCGTACCGTGATGGCCGACGGAATACGGATTGCGGAAGAATGTGCCCTTCTTCGACCGGCTGCGGCGGGGGCGGTCTTCCTTGTTCGCCTGGAACTTCTCGAGCGTCGCCTTGACGCTCGCGTCGCCGATGAAGCCGAGCGCGAGGATCGCACACTCGCGCGCGGCGAGATCCTCCTCTTCGTTCGTCGCGAGCGCGAGAAGCTTCGCGACGGCGGACTTCGCCTTGAGGTGCCCGAGCGCGAGGATCGCCAGATGACGCTCATTGAGGTCTTTCTTGTCCAGCGCCTGCATCACCGCGGCAATCGCCTTCGTGTCGCCGATCTGGCCGAGCGCCTGGATCGCGCGACGGCTGAGACGGATATCGTCCGATGTCGTCTTCGCGATCAGCGCGTCCACGGCGCCCTTCGCCTGCATCCAGCCGAGCGAGATCGCCGCCTGGCTGCGGACCTGCGCGTCCGTGTCGTCGAGCGCCTTCGCGAGCGCGGCGACGGCTGCGGCATCGTCCGGCGAAATGCGGCCGATCTCGGTCGCGGCCACGTAACGGGTCTTCGCGTTTTCGGACGCGAGCTGCTTGACGAGCGCGGGAACGGTCTTGAGATCCGCAGCGATCTCCGTCTTAAGGGCGGCCGTTTTCGCCGCGGCGACGGCGGGACGAAGCTCGTCGATGATCGCCTTCGCCGCCTCGACCTCCTTCGTCGCATACAGCGCATCGAAGGCGGCGTTGACGGCATCGGTGTCGTACTTCGTGCCCTCGACCTTGAACGCCTTGAGCTCGGCAAGGGACATCTTGCGCATCGCGGCGTCGGCCTCGGACTTCAGGGCGTCGGCGGCCTTGCGGATATTCTCCGCGTTCGCGAGAAGCTTGGCCGCGAGGTCGCGGCAGCGCTTGGCGTCCTTCGCCGGAACAAAGCCCGCGAAATAGCCGAGCTTGTATGCGTACGCTTCGGTTTCGGCCGTGTACCAGTCGCGGCGGGACGGGATGACGCCCGCCTTGGCGTCGGGACCGCGCTCGTCGAGCGTGAGGTCCCACATCCGTTCGCGGCGGATGAAGTCGCACTCCGCGTCGCCCGCGGCCTTCGCGGCCGAGGCGGCGTCCGGCTTCTTCTGCTGCGTCAGATAGTCGAGCATGGCGAGGAAGAGTCGCTCGTTCAAGGCGCTCAAGTCATCGCCGGGGGAGTACATGAAGTGGGCGCCGTAGACGACGACGCGTCCGTTGTAGAACGCGCCGACCGCGCCGACGGGATCGCCCGAGTTCGCCGCGAAAGTCTCGCCCTTCGGGCCGAGCTTGAGGACGAGGTGGTCGCCCGCGCCCGCGGGAAGGGAGGTGCCGCCGAACGCCTTGGCGACGATGCTCGATCCGACGGGATCGAGCCACGAGCTCGACAGGCGGTTGTGCACCGCGCCGATCTCGGGAAACATCGGACGGTTCGCCGAGCGGACGTAGCCGCCGCGGAAGCCGGTCATGAGGATGCCGCCGCCCTTCGCCGCGTAGCGAATCACCGCGCGGCGCTCGTTGTAGTCGGCGAAAAAGTAGCGGTTGAAGCCGCCCGCGAAATAGAGGACATCGCACGCGGCGAGCTTCTCCTCGTTCGCGAGTCCCTTCGCTCCGCCGGCAAGCCACGTGACCTGCCAGCCGTTGTTCGTGAGCGACGCGACCGCGCCGCTCAGGTTGCCGATGCGCTGGTCCCGGTAGATGCCGATCGTCTTCGCCTCCAGCGAAAACGCCGCAAATAAAATAAGGCAAGCCGCAAGCGCCGCCGCCGAACCAACAGACAAGTATTTTTTCATGATGAGAGTCTACCAAACGCAATGCCCGCCAATCAAATCAGAATAGTTGTTTTTGCGAAATTAAAATCGCTCTGTTTACGAATATCGTGGGGGCTTTTGCGCCGACGCTTACCGGCGCTGACGCACGACCGCAAAGTCTCAGGGAACACGAAAGCGGCATTCGCCAACATAAACGGTTACACGAAAGGAATGCCAGAGGCTATTCAACCGCCAAGTATGTGCGCTCTCGCCTTCTTTGTGCGCATGACGGCGTACCGCCTGCGCGTCACCCCGAAAAAAGCTCGCTTCTTTTCCTTAAATATATCCATGCGCCACATTTTTCGGTGTCATGAATTGTGAGGCAGCGCGCGTTCGGAATCGCCGGACGGACCTCCTTCCGCTTTCCCTCGCACACACCTGCCACGACCCCTGTCGCCAACCGATTACCCGGCCGTTTCCGGCTGGACACGCCATGTAAAATTCGATACGCTAAAATTGTGAAATCGTATACGACACCTGTCTTAAACTCCTGTGGCTCTCAGCCGAAGAGGCCGCTTCTGCCTGGCCTCTCTCTTGTGGCCGTGGTTGCTTATTTGTCGCTGCCTGTTGCGGCCAGTGCCCAAGTGCCCGAATTCAACCCCAAGCACCCCTTGCAGTTTTACGAGAAGTCTCGGCGGCAAGGGATCACCGACGCGTCCTGCGTGACGGCAGCCAAAAAAGTAGCGTGGGTGATCAACGCCTACGGAAAGGGCTCGCCACAGCTTGTTCCGGCATGGCAATTGCGTCTGGGTGACGCGCTGCGGGCGGCAGGTAAAGACCGCGAGGCGATCACTGCTTACGGTCAGCTTCTGTCCCTGCCTCCCAACACGCCGGTCAACGGTGAGTTCGGCCCCTATCGCGACATCAAGGCCTACCAACGCGAAGCCCAATTGAATCAGGCGATCATTTTAGCCCGCCTCGGTTCGCGCGCCGAGTCACGCGACAAACTAGCTACACTGGAAACGACCACATCCCGGGAGCGCCTGCTGGCGGCTGAGGCGCGCCTCCTGAACCACGACCGGGTGGCGGACCTGTTGCGCGACGTGAAGGGCGACGGCCACCCGGAAAACAACTGGGGACATTGGTACAACCCGCTGCGCGCCGCCATGCTCGCCCATGCGGCCAACGAGCCCGCGCTGGTCAAGCGCTATGCAGAACCGATTGCCGCGCGGGGTGAGAATGCCGAGAAGTGGCCGCACTGGAAGAGCGTCTGGGCGCAGGCTGATCAGCTCATTCGCTTTTCGGCGCAGGGCGAGCTCAAGACAACGGGCCTCCGCAACGGCACCTACAGCGGCCAGGCTGCCGGGTTCTATTCGCCCCTGAATGTCGAGGTCAAGGTGTTTAACGGCGTACTGGCGGACGTCCGCGTGACGAAGCACCGCGAAGACCGCCCCCGCAATGCGCTGGACGGCTTTGTCAAGCGCCTTAAAGGCGCCTCCCCGCTGACCGTGGATGCGGTCACAGGCGCAACCCAGACGTGTCACGGCGTTCTGCTGGCGGTCGAGGACGCGCTCCGTAAAGCGGCTCCGAAAGGGAGCACGCCTTTGGCAAGTAGGGGAACGGAATAGGAGTCGTATCAGTACATATGACATTTCATCATCCTCGCGATTCCGATTCTCTGGGAAACCGCCGCAGACGGGCCGTAAGTTTCCGCAACTTTGTGTCACTGTTGTGTTGCCATGATTTCACTCTGCCACGTTCCCGCCGCCAGGCGCAAGCGCCACTTGTCCGTATGTTCTGATACGACCCAAATTCCTCTCCGCGCGCTCTGCGAGCCCGTTCTAGCCAAGAACCATTGAACCTTGAACCTATCTAACCCATGCTGACTCTTTTCATCAAGATGCTTCCGCTGATCCTGCTGACTTTGGCGGGATACGCGCTTTACAAGATGAAGCGGATCGATGCGGCGTTCAACCGCCAGTTGTCGCTGGTGATGCTGAACGTCTTTTATCCGTGCCTCATCGTCAGTTCCATTGTGCGGAACTTCACGCTGGAGACGCTGCTGCGGAATTGGATGATGCCGGTCGGCGCGGTGTTCATTCTGGTCACGGGTTGGCTGGTCGGGCTCGCCACGCTGCCGCTGCTGAAGCGGCAGAGCGAGGCTACGCGGCGCTGTTATCATTTCGTCTGCCTGATGAACAATTATTCGTTCCTGCCGATTCTGATGGCGGCGTCGCTGTGGGGCGAGAGGGCGATCGCGCTGATCATCTTCTCGGGGCTCGGTTCGGAGCTGTGCGTGTGGACGCTGGGCTTGAAGGCGCTCACCGGGCAGAAGCTTGACCGGGTCTTGCTTAAGAATCTGGCGAGCGTGCCGATGGCGGCCCTCATCGGATCGTGCGCGATTCTGGCCGTTCGCGCGGTGTGCGGGTGGCACGGCTTGTCTCTGGGCGCAACAGCAAACGAGTTTGTGAAAACGGTGATAGAGACCTGTCAGATGGCGGGCGGGGCCACGATTCCCGCGTCCGCCCTGATCTGCGGGGCCCGCATCGCGACGCTGCACCCGAGCAAGGTGTTCTCGCCGCTGATGGCGGGCACCTGCGCGCTGCGGCTGGTCGCGATTCCCGCGCTCTGCATCGCCGGGCTATCGCTGGCGCCGCTGCCGGTCGACATCCGGCGCGTGTTGATTTTGATCGCGGTGCAGCCCGCCGCCATGGCCAGTGTAACGCTGTCGGAAGCCTTCGGCGGAGACTCGGACTTCTCCGCCGCGGCGATTCTTGCCACGCATATTCTCTGCCTTGTCACCGTCCCGCTTTGGCTCGGGTGCGTGCTGTAAGAAAACGCTCCTTTTGCCTTCGCGCCACTTAGGCGGCGTGGTGCGGTCTTCACGATCACGAATCAGCTCGATGATCTTGAGCGCGAGCCCGTTGTAAACGGATGGCGAGGCGGTCGACGCGCGCCGGACGAGCGTGATCGTGCCGAAGTCCGCGAGGTGACGGCGGATGAGATCAGGCCGGACTGCCGCGGACCCAACAGCTCGCCTACGGCCTGCGGATCGGATCTGGCTGTTCAGGACATTGTCCAAACGCTGGGGCCGTCCCCTCTACAACACGGGATGGCTTCTCCACACGAGCGGCTGCGAGTTCTCGGACAACTATGCGTTCATGGCGCTGCACTTCGGGCGGAGGCGGGGCGGCTGAAGTGCGACAGGGCCTTGCAGCGGGCGGCCGCGCGGGTACACAAATAAATTTGACGGGGCGGTCCTGCGGTCCTGCCAAGACATGTGTTTGGGCTTCCAATAAACTACGGGATATGTTAAATAAAAGAGTGCTTTTGAGAACGGTCCAGGATCGTTCAGCGCATGACGTTTCTTGAGGTTTACGTGTATTTAAAACAGATTGAAATCACTGGGTTTAAGAGTTTCGCCGACAAGACCCGGTTGCAGTTCGAGCCCGGCATGATCGCGATCGTCGGGCCGAACGGATGCGGCAAAAGCAATGTCTCTGACGCGATCCGCTGGGTCTTGGGCGAACAGCGCCCGACCGCCCTGCGCTGCGCCAAGATGCCGGACGTGGTTTTCAGCGGCACGGACTCCCGCAAGCCACTGGGCATGGCCGAGGTCGCGATCACCTTTGCCGAGTGCGAGGGGGTCCTCGACTGCGAATTCGACGAGGTCACCGTCAGCCGCCGGGTCTTCCGCTCCGGCGAAGGCCAGTATTTCATCAACAAGAACCTCTGCCGCCTCAAGGACGTTCAGCGGCTTTTCATGGGCACCGGCATCGGCACCACCTCTTACTCGGTGATGGCGCAGGGGCAGATCGACGTGATCCTCTCCTCCCGCCCGGAAGACCGCCGCACGGTCTTCGAGGAAGCCGCGGGCATCACCAAGTTCAAGGCCGACCGCAAAGAGGCCCTGCGCAAGATCGAGCAGACCGAGGCCAACCTGCTGCGCCTGGCCGACGTGATCCGCGAGGTCAAGCGCCAGATCGGCTCGCTCCAGCGCCAGGCCGGCAAGGCGCGCAAATACAAGGTCCTGCGCGACGAGCTGCGCGGACTTGACATTTTCCTGACCCGGCAGCGTCTGGCGGCGCTGGACGTGCGCATCCGCGAACTGGACGTGACCCTGCACGAGCTTAACGGCAGGATGCTTGAGCAGCAGCAGTCCGTGGCGACCTCGGAGGCCGAATCGGCGCGCATCCACGATCTGATCCACGAGAACGAACAGCGCGTGGCCGCGCTGGCCGAGCAGGCTGCCCAGGCCGACAACCGTCACCTGCGGGCCCAGGAGGTCATCAAGGTCAACGAGCAGCGCATCGCCGAATATCGGTCATGGGCGGAACGCGACAACCGCGAGATCTCCGAGACGCGTCAGCAGATAGAGCAGATCCGCCTGCAACTGGAAGCGTTGGAACAGAAGCGCCTGCTGATGACACAGGCGGCTGAGACCGAGCGCGGCAAGATGACTGAGGCGCAGTCACGTTTTGACGCCCACAAGGGTAAGATCGACCAGGTCCGCAGCGCCCTGCAGGAGGGCCGCAGGCAGTCGGTCGAGTGCGAGCGGCGGGCGGCCCAGATCCAGCAGAGCGTGGCCGCGATGGAAGAGCGCCAGCGCGAGGCGCTGCTTAAGCGCGAGCGCCTGATGTCTGAGCAGGCTCAGGTCGACCAGCATCTGAACGCCCTGGAAACGGCTTGCGCTGAGGTCAAGGCGCGCCTTGACAGCCATGGCGCTGAAGCCGGCAGCCGGCAGGAAAGGCTCGACACTTTGGAGCGGGAGCGGGAGGCGGCCGCGTCTGAGGCGCGTTCATTGCAGGACGAGACCTCCCGGATGCGCTCGGAGGCTGCCGCCAAACGCGCGCAGATCGACCTTTTGTGCGACGGGAGCGAGTCCGGCGGCGATTTCGCCGACGGCGCGAAGAAACTGCTGGACCCGGCCGACCCCTTGGGCATCGGCGCGCAGGCCGTGATGGGGCCGCTCGCGGACAAGTTCAACGCGCCTTCGGACCTGCGCCTAGCGCTCGAGGCGGCATTGCGCTCATGGCTGGACGCGGTGGTCGTGCGCGACGCCGCGGCGACGCGGCAGGCGCTGGCCCTGCTGCTGGCCCAGGGCCAGCACGCCGCCGCCCGGCTGGTCCCCGCCGACATGACCGCCGAAGAGTCGCCCGCGCCGCCGCCGGGACTGACGCGGCTGCTGGACCATGTCAGCGTCACCGGCGATTTCGCGTCGGCGGCGCAAAGGCTGCTGGGCCGGGTCTTCCTGGCCGAGACGCTGGCGGACGTGCCCGCTGAACTGCCCGCGGGCTGCAGCGCGGTCACCCGCGCCGGGGCGCTGGTTCATGCCGACGGCTGCGCGGAAGTGTGGATGCCTGATAGCCAGGTCTCGAGCCCGCTGGCGCGGCACATGCTGGTGGCGGACACCAACGGGCAACTCGCGGAACTGGAGCAAAAGATCAGCGCCAACAGCCGGCGGCTGGAACAGCTCAATGCGCGGGTCGGCGAGCTGGCGCTCGGCATCAATCAGGCGCGGAAGGATCTGGACGCCAGCCGCCGCCAGGCGGCGCAGGCCGAGGGCGAATACCAGTCTGTGCGGCGCGATCTCGAGCGCGTCGGCGGCAGGAGGGTCAGTCTCGCCGAGGATCTGAACGTACTGTCGGCGAACACTTCCGGCGAGGACGAGTCCCGCGCCGCGCTGGCATCCGAACTTAACGAGCTGAACGGAACGCGGGGCCGGTTGCTGGAACAGATCGCCGCAAACTCCGCGCTCTTGCCGGAGCTTGAGAGCGTCTTCAACGAGCTGAGCCATGAACTGACCGAGCGACGCATCCAGTTTTCCAGCGTGACGCAGCAGATCGGGCACACCGACGCCCAGCGCGAGGCTGTCACAGTCCGCATCGCGGAACTGGACCGCACGCTCCAGGGGCGCAGCCGCGGCGTGATGTCGTATGACGAAAGCATCGCCCGCCTGAAAACTGAGATTGAGAACCTGCAGGCCAAACTGGAGCCGATGCGCGCCGAGGCGGCGGCTTTGCACGGGCGCATCGATGCCACCCGGCGCGAACGCGACGCGCTGCAGCGGGAACTGGCCAAGAGCGACGCCGAACTCGCCGGGCACCGGCGTGTGCTGGACACCGCGCGCGATGAAAAGGGCAAGGCCGAGGTCGAGCTGGCCGAGTCGCGTATGCGCCGGCAGGCCCGCTTGGACCATGTGTACAACGAATACGGACTGTCGCCTGAAGAGCTGGTGGCCTGCGCCGATCCGGCTTGGGAAGACGGCAAGCCGCCGCCGGTCGACGAGATCGAGCGGAAAGTGGCAGGCCTGAACGCCGAGATCCAGGAACTGGGCCCCGTCAACCTTGTGGCGATCGAGGAGTACAAGGAACTGGAAGAGCGTTACGCTTTCCTCAAAGCCCAGGAGGACGACCTGCTCAAGTCCAAAGAGCAGGTACTTGACCTGATCTCGATGATCAACAAGAAGTCGAGTGAGCTTTTCCAGAGCACGTTCGAACAGGCCAACGCCAATTTCGAGATGATGTTCACCAAGCTCTTCAACGGCGGCCAGGCTAAGCTGATCCTGCTGGAGAACAACGATGACCCGCTCGAATGCGGCATCGACATCATCGCGCGCCCGCCGGGCAAACGCCCGCAGTCTGTAACTTTGCTGTCCGGCGGCGAACGGACCATGACCGCCGTCAGTCTGCTGTTCGCTATTTTCATGATCAAGCCCGCGCCCTTCTGCATGCTGGACGAGCTAGACGCGGCGCTGGACGACAGCAATATCGGGCGCTTCGTCCAGGCCCTCAAGGATTTCCTCCAGCACTCGCAGTTCCTGATCATCACCCACAACCAGCACACGATCGCAGGGTCGGACATAGTCTACGGCGTGACGCAGCAGGAGAAGGGGGTCTCCAAGATCGTCTCCATGCGGCTTAAAGAGATCGGCATGAAAGAGATATCCATGGGCGAGCCGGAGCCGTTGGCGCCCACGGTCGAGGAAGAGTCGGCCAAAACCAAGCGTTCCCGCAAAAAGGTGGAAGAGCCCGCGTAAGGCGTATCAGCGCCGCGGACGCGACGGAGCGCGTCCCTCCATTTCTGCTCCGCATCCGTGTGTGGCGGTGTCCATCCGCGGTTCCGGAATTGAGACGCCGTAGGGTTCCGCGTCAGATGTCCAGATTGCGCACGTTGAGGGCGTTGTCCTCGATGAACTTGCGGCGCGGCTCGACCTCGTCGCCCATCAGCAGCGTGAAGATCGCGTCGGCCTTGACCGCGTCTTCGAGTTTGACGCTCAGCAAACGCCGCTTGGCAGGATCCATCGTGGTCCCGTAAAGCTGGTCCGGGTTCATCTCGCCGAGACCTTTGTAACGCTGGATCGCGAGGCCCTTGCGCCCGCGCTCGCGCACAATGTTCAAGAGTTCCGGCAGGGAGCCCACCGGCTCCTCCTCTTCATCTTCGAGGACGAAAGCCACCGGTTGGCCGTTGCCGTAATAGTGTCCGGTGGCGAATCCCTTCCCGGTCAATGTGTCCACCTGCTTCTTGAGTATGCCGGCACGGTATAGCTCAAGCCAGCGGAACGGCAACTTCTGTGTCGGGTGGTAAGTCTGGACCTGGGTCTCGGCCAGATCTATCGAAAGGCCCAGCGCCTGCTCCGCCTCGGCGCGCGCCCGCGCCAGATCGGAGTCGTTGTAAGAGAAGCTGAACCTGGCCTCTTCGCCGGAACCTGTGATTGTGACGAAACGCGGGAATTCGCCGGTCACGGGTTTGCGCTGGTTAAACAAGATCCGAGGATCGAGCCCGCGCCGTTTGATGGCGTGGACGGTGTCTTCGAGCTGCGCCAGCACCTCTAGCAGGTTGCGCAACTCCTCGCCCTGCAGCGTCCTGCCGTCTTCTGTGCGCACGGCCATGTCGTCCGCGCCCAGAAACAGCAGTTTGCGCGTGAGCTGGTCGTCGCTCTCGATGTACTCTTCGCGCTGCTTGCGCGTGATCTTGTACAGCGGAGGCTGGGCCAGATAGATGTGGCCGCTCTCGATCAGCTTCGGCATCTGGCGGTAGAAGAAAGTGAGCAACAGTGTGCGGATATGCGCGCCGTCGACATCCGCGTCTGTCATGATGATGATCTTGTGGTAACGGACTTTGGCGACATCGAACTCATCCGCGCCGAACCCGGCGCCGATGGCGGTTATCAGGGTGCGGATTTCGTTGTTGTTCAGAATTTTGTCGATGCGCGCCTTTTCCACGTTGAGCACCTTGCCGCGCAGCGGCAGCACCGCCTGCGTCTCGCGGTTGCGCCCCTGCTTGGCCGAGCCGCCGGCGGAATCGCCCTCGACGATGTACAATTCGCATTTGGCGGGATCGCGCTCCGAACAGTCGGCCAGCTTGCCCGGCAGGGCCAGGCCGTCAAGCACGCCTTTGCGGCGCGTCAGGTCACGCGCCTTGCGGGCCGCGATGCGGGCGCGGGCCGCGAGCACGGCCTTTTCCACAACCTTGCGGGCCACGGCCGGATTCTCCGCGAAAAACGTGCTCAACTGGTCGTTGACGATCTGCGCCACGATGCCCTCGACATCGCCGTTGCCCAGCTTGGTCTTGGTCTGGCCCTCGAACTGCGGCTGCGGCACCTTGACCGAGACCACCGCGGTGATGCCCTCGCGGATGTCGTCGCCGGTCAGCGCCTCTTCGTTGCTCTTCTGCAGATTGTTGTCGGCGATGTATTTGTTGACCGTGCGGGTCAGGGCCGAACGGAAGCCGGAGAGGTGCGTGCCGCCCTCGATCGTGTTGATGTTGTTGCAGTAGCTGTACTCGGTCTCGTTGAACGCCTCGGTGTACTGCATGGCGATCTCGCACTCGATCCTGTCGCGCGCGCCCGAAAGATAGATGACGGTGTCATGCACCGGGGTCTTGTTCTTGTTCAGGAAATTGATGTACTCGGAAATCCCGCCGTTGAAAAGGAACGACTCCTCCCGGTTCGGCTCGTGCTCCAGGTCGGTGAAACGGATCGCGACGCCGCGGTTGAGGAAAGCCAGTTCGCGCAGGCGGTTGGCCAAAATGTCCCATTTGAAGGAGTGGCAGGTGAAGATCGTGTGGTCCGGGTAGAAAGTGACCTTGGTGCCGGTTCCGTGCGTCTCGCCGATCACCTCAAGTTGCGTCACCGGGACACCGCGCTCAAAACGTTGGCGATAAATCTTGCCGTTGCGGCGAACGTCCACCTCCATCCATTCACTCAGCGCGTTGACGCAGGAGACGCCCACACCGTGCAGGCCGCCGGAAACCTTGTAGTTCGAGCCGTCGAACTTGCCGCCCGCGTGCAGGGTCGTCAGCACCACCTCTACAGCCGGGCGCCCTTCCACGGGATGAATGTCGACCGGTATGCCGCGCCCGTTGTCAGTCACCGCGAGCGAGCCGTCGGGATTGATGGCGACCTCGATGTGCGTGCAGTATCCGGCCAGGGCCTCGTCGATCGAGTTGTCCACCACCTCGTAAACCAGATGGTGATAGCCGCGCTCGCCGGTGTCGCCGATGTACATGGCCGGCCGTTTGCGGACAGCTTCCATGCCTTCCAGAACCGTGATGTTCGCCGCGGTATAATTCCCGCAGTCCTGAGTTTCCGATGAACCTGCCTGCCCGTTGATACTCGTGTCTTCTGACATACCTTTTTCCGTAATGGAGTAATTTATAATATGTTATTTGATTGCGGGGTTCAGGACAAGCTAATACCGGTGTTCCCCCAGCCTGAATTTTGCGGTCAGCGGCAATCGCGACTTGACTTTTGCCGCTCAAGGGCTATAGGATTCAACCTGATCCCGAGGGAAACGGAAGACGGTGAGAATCCGTCGCGGACGCGCCGCTGTAACCGGTCATAAAGCCTGCCCTGTCCACTGCCGCCTGCGGGCGGCGGGAAGGACTAGGCGCCGTGAGGGCCCGGAAGCCAGAAGACGAACCCGCGGGATTAACGGGGCCCTTGCGCGAGATGAGGACCGGACTAATCCTTGATACGGCAAAGCTGTTGGCGCCGCTCTTTTTTCTGCTGGCCATCGGCTGCGACTCCGGCGACATCGTGCCCGGCGTGGCGCCGGATGCCTGTGGCCGTGCCGAGCCCCCGCGCCGCGTCGTCTGCGGATCGCCCGCCGTGGCCGAAATCGTCTTTGCGCTGGGCTGCGGCGATCGCGTGGTCGGCGTCAGCGACTATACCTCTTTTCCGCCTGAAGCCCGCCTGAAGCCACCGGTCGGCGGCCTTGTGAACCCCAACCGGGAACGGCTGCTGGCCTTGCGCGCCGACTGCATCATCACCCAAGGCAGACACGAAACTTTGGTGGCCTTCGCCGCCAAGCACGAGGTCAGACTGCATCATGTCTGCCTGGACAGTCTGGCGGACATCCTCAACGCTGTCGGCACAGTCGCGCGAATCATGACTGTGCCGGAGCGCGGCGCGGCGCTGCAGAAAGAGATCAGGCGCGCCCTCGACGACGTCGCCGCCCGGCGCGCCGACGCGCCTCCCCGACGCACACTGCTGCTGCTGGAGCGCGCCCCCGGCGACATGACCGGCCTGACCACGGTCGGCCCGGGCATGTTTCTCGACGAGCTTATGACCCTGGCCGGCGGCACTAATGTCTTCGCTGACGCCTTAGGCGCCTACCCGCAGGTGTCCAAGGAAACGCTGCTGGTGCGCCAGCCCGAGGCCGTGCTGGAACTGCACCCCGGCGGACTGACCGGCAAAGCCCGCGCGCGCCTGCTCGCCGACTGGGAAGCGTTCGCGGACATGCCCGCCGTGCGGCATTCGCGCGTGCATTGCCTCACCAATGATTTCCTGTTGGTGCCCGGCCCGCGCGTGGCCCGGATCGCGCAGGCGTTCGCCGACGCCGTCAACGCGGAGGCGCCTGATGAGTGACGGAAGCTGCATCAAGCTCGAACAGGCCGGTTTCCGCCATGCCGGGAACGGCTGGGCGATCGAGATTACCGAACTCAGCCTCGGCACCCGGAGCCTCTCCTGCATCGTGGGGCCCAACGGCGCTGGCAAAAGCACACTCTTGCGGCTGGCCGCGGGCATCCTCACGCCCGGGGCCGGGACGGTGCGCCTGAACGGCCGGGACATCTGCGGCATGTCGCGGCGCGCGGTCGCGCGGCAGATCGGCTTTCTGCCGCAGGAGACCCCGCCGCTGTTCGACTGCTCCGTGGAGACGGTGGCGCGCATGGGACGCTACGCCCATGCCGGATGGCTCGGCGAGTCTGATGCCGAGAGCAGGCGTGCCGTGGCCGAGGCCTTGGAAGCCGTGGGGTTGCAAGCGATGCGCGACCGCCCGCTGTCAAGATTGTCCGGCGGCGAACGGCGGCTGGCGCTGATCGCGGCGGCGCTGGCGCAGAATCCGCGCATCCTGCTGCTTGACGAGCCGACGGCCGCGCTGGACATCCACCACGCCGCCGCTGTCATGCGCCTGCTGGCCGGACTCGGCGACCGCGGCCAGTCGGTGGTCATGGTCACACACGACTTGAACCTTGCGTCGCTCTTCGCCGAACGCCTGATCGTGCTCGTCAACGGCCGCGTCATCGCCGACGGTCCCCCCGGCCAAGTCGTTTGCGAGGCGGTGCTGAAGCGGGCCTATGGCCATGACGTGCTGGTGCTCGGCAACCCCGAGACCGGTGTGCCGCTGGTCGTCGCGCGGCGGCAGGCCCAGGCGGCCGAAAGGAGGGGGCATGACTGTTAGCGGAACGTGCCGCGCCGGCTGGACGCTCGCGCTTTTTCTCGCCGTCTTCGTGTCGGCCCTGGCGCTTCTGCCGTGGATCGGCGCGGAACGCCTCGCATGGCCTGAAATCGCCGCTTATGTCAGCGACGGCCAGCGCACGGCCCACGGGCTGATCTTGATCCACCAGCGCCTCCCCCGCATCCTGCTGGCGCTCTTGGTGGGCGGCGCTCTGTCGCTGACCGGGGCCGCGCTGCAGGTGCTGTTCCGCAACCCGCTGGCCGAGCCATGGACCTTGGGCGTGGCCGGCGGCGCCGCGGTCGGCGCCTTCCTGCCGCAGGTGTTTCCGGCACTGGCGGCGGCCTGCGGCGCCTGGGGCGCCGCGCCGCTCCTGTCGCTGCTGGGCGCGGGCGGCGCGATGGCGGTGGCCTGGTCCTTTGCCCGGCGGCCGGGCTGCGTCAGCACACAAGCATTGCTTCTGGCGGGCGTCACGCTCAGCATCGTCTCCGGCGGCGCGGTGATGCTGCTGGTCTATTTCATCTCGCCGTTCGAGGTGGCTTCGTTCCACCGCTGGATGCTGGGCGGCCTGGACGTGGTCGGCTACAAGGAACTGCTCGCCGTGCTGAGCCTCGGCCTGCCCGGCATGCTGCTGCTCGCCAGCCAGGCCCGCGAGTACAATCATCTGGCGTTCAGCGAAGAGATGGCCCTGGGGCAGGGCGTGGACGTGGCGCGCGTGAAGCGCCTGACCTTTCTGGGCGCGGGACTGACCACCGCCGCATGCGTCTCCGCGGCCGGCCCGATCGGGTTTGTCGGCATGATCGTCCCGCATATCGTGCGCCGCCTGGCCGGGTCCGACCACCGCATTGTGCTGCCCTGCTCGTTTCTGCTGGGCGGGGCTGTGCTGGCCCTGTGCGACGGCATCGCGCGTACCGTCATAGCCCCCACCGAGATCCCGGTCGGCATCATCACCGCCGTCATCGGCGGCCCGGCCTTCCTTTTCCTGCTCGCCAGACGCGCGCCCTGAAACTGCCTGGCGCCGCTTTTTCCCGATTGACCTAACGTGCGGGGTTTTTCAGGATGCCTGCGCAACAGCTCCGGACGCTCATGTCGCGTTGGCCGGGCGGTCCGTCTGCGCCGGCCGCGCCGGGCGCGCGTAGAAGGGGTAGCGCGACCGGTCCTCGCCGAGGGCGACATAGCGCCAGCGCCGGTAGTTGAGGCACCAGAGCGAGGGGTGGCGGCGTATCACGCGCTCGAAAGCGGCGACGATCTGCTGCGTGCGCTCCGCGTCGCCAATTGCCGGGTCAAACGGGAAGCTGCAGTCGTATTCAATACGGTAACGCCCGTCTTTAAACGGTCGCGACCATCCGAAAAAGACCGGCGCCCGGTTCTTACGCGCCAGGGCGGCAGGCGCCAGCGAGATGCCGGCCGGCACGCCGAAAAACCGCACCCACGCGCCCCCTTCCCATGTGTGTACGTGCTGGTCGATCAATAGGCCGACGTTGACGCCCTGTTTAAGTGCGGCGACCAGCGGACGTATGGCGCCATCAGACTGCACGATCTGTTGCCCGATGGTCGAACGCATCTTGACCAGCCGCCGGGTCATATTTTTGGATCCAATCTTCTTGGCCACCGAAATGACCGGGATGCCGTTGGCCACTAGCGCCTGCGTCAATATCTCCCAGTTGCCGATGTGCGCGCTGACCATGATCATCGGCATGTCATGTTTTATCAGCTCAAGCACGCCCGGTTTAACCGCCACCTGATCCAGCACGCGCCGGCGCGTGTCGCGCGACAGCCAGAAGATGTTCACCAGCACCCGGGCCATGTTCTGGAAGGAACGCCGGATGATCGCCTCCTCGCGCCGACGGGTCATGCGGGAACCGAACATCAGCCGCAGATTGGCGCGGGAAATTTTTTTGCTCTTCCCGTCAATGAGATAAACGCTGTTCGCCATAAAATTGGCCAGCCGCACCGTGCCGCGCAACGACAATCTGGGGATCAGCAGTTGGCCCAACCCGATCAGGAGCCACTCGAACGGTCTCCTGATCTGGCGGTACGCTTTTTTTAGACGGCGCTTTAACATGCCACAACATAACATCCGCGCCGCCGCCTGGAAAGCGCAAAGCTCCGCCATTACAGCGTTTTAATTAAACGCGCCCGTGCCGGAATCACGCCCAAACGCCCTTTGAAGATAGTGTGCAGCGCGCGAGGGGTTAAGCGTCACAATGACTATTGATTGACACGACTCGTTAAGCGGAAACCGGCCGTCACAACACGCTTCCCTTCTCGGAAATCATGACGGGGGAATCCCACATCGGGATCCCGGCAAGCACAGTTTTGCCGTTTTCGCGTTTGACAGCGTTTTCAGGAATCGCAAAAACTCTGCAACATGAAGGTGTATTGCAAATCGATCATCGTGAACACGCTGCTAGGGATTTTACTCGCGGCGTCGCCGACCGTGCGCCGCATCCTTGAATGAAGAGATCTTTGGTTTGCCATCGGGCGCTTCCGCCCCGCAAACTAAAGTCGCCAGCAACGCCGCGACGCATAATCCCATTCCGCGACGCATTGTCTTCATCGTAATATCCCTTATTTAGCGCCTTACAACCCAAAAACAGCAAAAAAAAGTTGTTTTGGAATGGTGGAATACTGGAATAATGAAACATACTGCGGCTTCTTCGGTCTCAAACCCCATCATTCCAACATTCCATTATTCCAGTTGGGTTGCGGGCTTCGCCCGCGTTAGTTAGTAGGATAGCCACATTCCCGCGACGCTTGCGCGTCACGGCCAGACATGCCTCACGCGAACATTCGGTTCAGGCGCCTGCGGGCGGTGTGTCCGAACTTGCCGCGCCGGGCGCGCTGTCCCGGCTGAACAGGCTGTACAAAACCGGCACAAGGATCAGGGTGACCAGCGTGTTGAACGTGAGCCCGCCGATCACGGTCACGCCCATCGGCTTCCAAGTCTCGGAGCCCTCGCCCCCGGCCATCGCCAGCGGCAGCATGCCGAAGATGGTCGTCAGCGTCGTGATCAATACCGGCCGCAGCCGCAGCCTGCACCCGTGCCGGACAGCTTCAAACAGTGCCTCGCCGCGCGCGCGGGTCTGGTTGATGGTGTCCACCAGCACGATGCCGTTGTTCACGCCGGTGCCGACCAGCAGAATGATGCCGATCACGCTGAACATGTTGAAGGTCATGCCGCAACCGAACAAGCCCAGCAACACGCCCGAAAAGGCGAATGGCAGCGCCAGAAAGATCACGAACGGATGCAGCAGAGACTCAAACTGCGCGGCCATCACCATGTACACCAGCACCAGACCGAGAATTGTCAGTCCGGTCAGGTCGGCGAAGGCCTCGGCCTGCTCCTTGACCATGCCGCCGTAACTCACGCGCATGCCTTCCGGCAGCACGACATCGTCCTCGATCCGTTTGCGGATGTCGGCGGCGACATCCCCGATGGAGCGTCCGAAATAGTCCACCTCGACCGTGACCATGCGCTCCTGGTTCTTGCGCTCGATGTTGAGCGGGCCAAGATCCTGCACCACCTCCGCGACCGTGTCAACCCGCACCCGCCGACCGTCGGGCAGGACCACCTCAGAATCCAGGATGTCCGCCAGCTCTCCGCGCCGCCCTTCCTTCAGGCGCATGAAAAACCAGTACTCGTTTTCGCCCTCCCGGTAATCAGAAGCCTCCTTGCCGTAGAACAATGTGCGGATCGTGCCCACCACATCGGAAACGTTGAGGCCAAGCGTGGCGAGTTTCAGACGGTCAACCTTGACCAGCAGCTCCGGCCTGCCCTCGTCCATGCTGACGCTCGCGTCTTTAGCGCCGGGCACATGTTCGCAAAGCGCCTTGATCTCCTCCGCCACGCGCCGTGACGCGACAAGGTCATGCCCCATGATCTCGACCACGATCGGCTTGCCCGCGCCGCTGAACCGTCCCATCTGACGGTTGACCGTCGTCATGTGTGTCTTGACGAATTCCGGCCGCGTCCGCAGCTTGTCCAGCAGCTTGCGTCCGGCGTCGCGGGCGCTGAAAGCGCGCTTGTCCATAGGAACGAGCTTGAACTCGGTGCGCCCGATATGCGAGCCTTGCCGCGACGCCCCGAACTTGGAATCGCCGCATCGCCAGCGCGTGTTCACGATATGCTCCTTGCCGATCATGGAGGTGCCGAGCGCCTGTATCTCTTCGCAAATCCGCGCCGTCTCCTCCAC
>CAYRZP010000013.1:0-25578 GCA_964428885.1 uncultured Lentisphaeraceae bacterium | reverse complement strand
TGCACCGGTCGCGCGGAACGGCTGTTTGTGGACATGGTCGAGACCGATAATTATCTGAGTGCGGTCTACGGCTTGTCCGCCTTCAGCCGGAGCGCCGAGCTGCCGCTCGACACGGGATCAATCGAAAAGCGCCTCGCCGCCGCATTGGCTCTGCCGTCTTTTGCCGGCGTGTCGTCGCGAGAAACCCTGCGCTTCATCCAGACCGTTGACCCAGAACTGCCGCTGTCGGACGACAACCCCGCCAAAGTTGCGCTGCTCCCGCTCGCCGACTCCGGCGCGACAGTGCAGCAGGCGCTCCGGG
The DNA here is from genome assembly GCA_964428885.1 of uncultured Lentisphaeraceae bacterium. Taxonomy (GTDB): domain Bacteria; phylum Verrucomicrobiota; class Kiritimatiellia; order RFP12; family UBA1067; genus JAQVQN01. The sequence goes on along the minus strand of CAYRZP010000013.1, from coordinate 25,277 downwards.
ACGCCTACGCCTCTTCAACGCCGCTGGACAAAACCACCCTCTTCGAAAACCCTGTTGACACCAACCTGGCTCCGCGCGTCGTTGCCGCACTGTCCGGCAAACACATGCTGCTGTCCAGATCGCCTGCCGCCTTAGCCTGGGCATGGAAAAACCGCGCCAGCCTGATCGGGGCGCCGGCACAATCCTCGACCGGCACCTTCCGCGCCTTGGCCAACACGCAGAGGCTGGCGGAGCTTTACGCCAAATACACGGAACTTTTCGCGCCATTGTTCAAAACCGGCCGATTCCTAAATGATTTCGAGACTCTTTCCATTGACGTAAATGTCGACGGCCAGGCACTGACCGTGACGCTGCAAGGCAAACCCCGTCCGGAATCAGCTCTTGACAAGATCGCCGCCGCGCGCGATATGCCGGAAGAGCCATTCTGGAACGCCATTCCTGACAACGCTTTCTACGCTTCCGTAGCCGCCTCCGCAGCCGACGGATATTGGAACGCTTACAGCGGCGACGCGAAACTGCCGATCCTGAACCCGGCCCGGTCAATGCTGCCGCCGCAGGCCTTTTCCGGCAGCCGGGCGCTGTATCTGGCGCCGACCGAATCACGCCTTGGGCTCTGCCTGGTGCAGATCGAAACGGTCAAAGACAGTGATTCGGTCAAGCAAGCCATCCGCAAGCTTCACACCGCGCCCCGCGAGGACGGCATCTCCCTGCGGCGCGGGACGCCGCGGCAGTACGGCGGCGCCGAGATCGAGACCTACTCCATCGCCATGCAGGCCGCCGCCAAGGAAAACGGCACGAATGCCGTCCACTCGGCTTCCATGCTGCCAGCGATCCTTTCGCTGTTTCTCAAGCACGCCACGCTGGAGACCGCGCTGGTCAACAGCAACCTGATCACCGTTGTCGGGCCGCCGCAAGCGTTCAGCCGGGAATTGCCATCCGACCTCTTGGCCGCAAACCCCATGCCGCTGCACCGCCGCCTGCACGCGAAAAACAGCGCACTGACCGCTGAAGACATGTCGGCTGGCATCACGCTTAAAGCATCCGCACTGTTAAGGCATGTCGTCAACATGATGCCGGACATAAAGCCCGAGCAGGCCGGGCGTTTCCCCGGCGGCGGTGACGGGGTTTCCCTAGGGGTCTGTATCAGCCAGCAGCGTGAATTGACCGTGTCGGCGCGTTTCAAAGCCAACGAGATCGCCACCCTGCAACGCGCCAACCGCGACGGCCGGCTGCTCCTGCAAGAGCTGCTCTTACAGATGTTGGCCCGCCAGATGCTTGAAACGCCCCAGCCGTGACAGCGGAATCCGTAATGGATTCAACTGACGGTGTCCGGATACGGCCCCAGGAACCGCTCTCCGTTGAAGTGAATGACATGGCACGGGTCATCGGCAATCCACACTTCCGTTTCCCATGATATCTGGCCCAAAAAACGGCCCATTGCGCCCTTGTCCTCGAATGCGGTGACGAAAACAAGCCCGCTACGAAATCCTGCGAACAGTTCCTTGAGTTCCCGCCGACGCTTTCCGTCCACAACTCCAGCGCTTGTCACGGCTTCGCCGATGACTAACCATCCGCGCTTCGGATCGTGAACGACCACATCCGGCATCTTGGAGGCCGAATCGATCCGCACTCCCACGCTGGCGAAGTGCTCGGTTTCGAAGTGCTGGAACTTGTTCTCGGCATCTTTGACGTAAAGAACCACACCCCCCGGAACAAATCTAGCGCAGAACTGCTCGATAAACAGCTTGATAAGCGGATTCTGACCGCCCGGCGAAAGTGTGATCCCCTTGCCGTTTGGCAGTCGGACCGGAATACGCGCGATGTCCCGAGCACGCTGCAAATCCCTTTTGACTTCTTCCTTGGCGTTGAGATAACGCGTCAGTGTCGCGCCCCACGTGTCTGTCTTGAAAACCCTGCACAGGTTGAGCGCGTTTGGCTCGATCTGGTACACAGTCTTGCCGCTGTTCGTCGGACGCGTCGGTTTGTCCGGATTCTTTACCAGAAGTCCCTCTTCAACAAAGTGTTTCACCGCTTCGTCACGGATGGTCTCGCGGGTGTTCGGGGCATATCTTATCCGATATTTCTCCGCGACGAATTCAATGATGGGAGTGATCCCGCGTAGGGGGCTTTGCGCGTTCTTCCACAGTTCGTACGGGCCAAGATCAAGCATGGCCAGCAGAACATATCCGGCGGCCTCGTTACTTTGCTTGGGGCCGAAACCCATGTCGCGAAGAATTGAGATGGCTTCTTTGAGCTTGCGCGCGCCACGCGGTTTCCCCTTGCCGGTCGTTGGCCTCATGCTTTTGTCTCCTTCGTCACAATCCGGTCCACCGCATCCTGTTCCATGCCCGTATCGTTGATATGACTTCCGATCGCGCGCAATTGTCGCTCCGTCGGGAAACGCACATTGCGGAGATCAGTCGCGTTGACTTGGGTATGACCGTTAAACTGCCGGAAGTAAAGGTCGAGAGCCGACGAGTTGAGATAGGCCCAAAGTCCTTTCGCGATGATCATGTCCAGCCCCTTCCCACCTGCATGGATGTAGTTCAGGTGGTTCTCGAAACCGACTCGCCCCGCCTCGATGCGGTCAGGATCATAAATGCAGGCGACCACCCGTTTCCGCTCTTCCTTGGACGTGAAACGTTTCGTCAAAACGTACACGGCGGAAGGAATGACCAGACTCTTTGTCTGCGCGTCGTCGCGGATGGCGTTGGGTTTACGGCCATTAAGCGCCGGCCATGTCACGAACAACCGGTCAAAGTGGCAGGGATAGATCAGCGGACAGGTGCCGGCCTCCGGTTGCTGCCGGATATGGTCCCGCACCCGGAAATCCACGACCCGGCCGGTCGAAACCGTGAGGCCGAGGCTGCCGAGTGTGCTTTCAAGTCTGGCGACTTGAGCTCGGGCGGCAAGATGCTCCTTACACGTGGGGATGTGTATGAATGCCTCTTTGTCAGTGGGCGAAACGATTTCTGTCGTTCGAAATGCGCGGACCCGAACTGCGTCAGTGACGCCACCACCACTCTGTGAAATGCGAATCGTTGAATAAGGCTGGGCGTTTTTGACAGCACGGATAATGACGTTTTCCTGCAGGACATTGTCATGTTTGAATGCCGCCGTCCTCGATGCGAAGACATGGATCCTGCGGATCGACATTTCAGTGAGAAGCCGCTGACGGAATGGCTTGAAGTAGGGGCCGTTGCAAAAACTGCGCGGCGTGATTGCGACAAGCTCGCCCTTGGGGCGCAATAGCCCGATGATCAGGTGCAGGAAGGCCGTATAAAGGTTCGTCGTTTCAGCACCCACGGCCCGAAGGAGACGATGGTTTTCTGAAGTGGCTGACAGTTTCCCGTAAGGCGGATTCACTATGGCCGCGTCGAAGAGCTGCGGCGTGGTTGAAAAGAGATCGCGCCTTTGCAACTCGGCGGCCTCTTCGATGAAATCAACGTTGCGGATCGTGGCCGAAAACTCGACTCCTCGCCGCTGGCACGCGACCCGACAAGTTTCGTAAGTCTGCTCGATGCCTCGAACCAGCGCCGCATCCAGTTCGTAGGCTGTCACATCAATTCGCTTCGGAGGCACCTTTCGCTTCAGTTGGTGCCGGACGAATGCCGCAGACAAGATGCCGATGCCGGCTCCTGCGTCAAGCAACCGCACGCGGGCAGAACGGACGGCGAACATCGCTGCCATAAGGTCGGCCACATGCGGAGGCGTCAGGAACTGTCCGAAGGCCCTCTGATGCTGAAGCGAGACTGAAGCGAACAAGCGGACGCGAAGGTCTTCGGCGTTGGACAGGAGAACGTCCTCACCTGTACAGCCGGACGGCGTCTCAGCGATTGTGGTCACCTCTGCGTTCATTTGCCGTACATGATACCGTGTCCGGCCTGTCAAAGCAAAGAGCAAACCATAAAGAATCTTGCAGTGCCTTATTTGTTGCCTGCAAGATAATCAGTGCCGTTTCGAGAAAAAGCCGACCCCCTTCTTCGCCACATTGAAAAAAGCTTACACCGCGGCCGCGCCGATACGCCGCATGCGTCGCCTCAGCGAGCTAGACAGCTTCCATCACGTCCGCCACGCGCGCGGCGGCGTCCGGCACGGCCATCGCCCTGAGCGCCGAGCCCATCGCCGCAAGCTTTTCCGGCGAACGCATCTTGTTCTGCAGATAGCGCATGACCGAACGTCCGGTAAGTTCGCTCTGCGTGCCCTCATCAACCCCGCCACCGCGCATCAGGGCGGCCGCGTTAAGATGCTGATGATTGCGCTTGGCCTCCGGCAGCGGGATCAGCAAAGCCGGCTTCCCCAGCAGGCATAGCTCGAAACAGGTCGAAGCCCCGGCCCGCGCGATCACAAAATCAGCCGACGCGTACGCGCGCCCCATCTCACTGATGAAGGAGCACACTTTGGCGTTCACGCCCGCCGCCCGGTAAACTTCGCGCAGGTGCTGCTCGTCGGCCTGCCCGCACTGGTGTATCACATAAAACTCTTCCGCGCCGGATTGTTTCAGCAGGCACATCGCCTGCGCGACCAGCCTGTTCACACGGCGCGCGCCCTGACTGCCTCCGGTCACTAAAAACTTGAACGCCCCGGCCGGAATGTCGCTGAAGCGCTCGCACCCGCACAGATCGGCGCGCACCGGCAGACCGGTGCGGCACACCCGCCGCCCCTGCAACCACTTCTCCGTACCCTCAAAACTGTAGGCGGTCATGGCCGCATAACGCGAAAGCGCCTCCACGGCCTTGCCCGGCACCGCGTTCGCCTCGTGCAGCACCACCGGCACACGCCGCAAATACGCGGCCAAGGCCGGCGGCAGGCTGGAGTAGCTGCCCATCGCCAGCAGCGCGTCCGGTTTCAGGATTTTCAGCCTTTCCAGACATCTCCACACCGAGCGCGCGGCATGCGGCAGCGTCCGCAAAGCTATCTGACGCATGCCGGTCGAGAACAGTTTGCGCTCGCGTCCGACGGTTGTACAAGACTCGATATCGCGACCGGCCAGCCAGACCTCAACCGCATGCCCCCTGCGTTCCAACTCATCCGCCACCGCCAGTCCAGGAAACACATGGCCGCCGGTCCCGCCGCACGCCACCACAAGATTCTTAGCCATCACCGCCACCTCCTTAAAATCTTGCGCCCCAGCAGTTCGCCCGCCATCTCTTTCAGTTCGGCCCGGCTCACCAGCACCATCAGACCGCCATACACGGCTGCGCCCGCCGCGACGGTCACAGCCATGGCCAGAATCTGGCCGGTCTTGCCGGACGACAGCACACCGTAAGCGCCGCCGCACGCCGCCAGAACCGCCCGCGCCGCCGCCGCCATCACCAGTGCGCAAAAAACGGCCTTGAGCGCCGGCACGATCACCGTGGCCGGACGCGGCGCGCCATGGCGGCGGCGCAGTATCATCGCCAGCGTCAGACCGTTCACAATGCTCGTGAAGACTGTGGAGCCGGCGATGCCCGCATGTTTCCATCCGTGCGGCAGCAGCACCACACTGGCGACATTGAGCGTGATGTTCAGAACCAACCCGAACAGGCTGACCCGCACCGGCGTGCGCAAATCCTGCATGCCGTAAAAAGCCGACACCACCGCCTTCTGAAAACTGAAAAAGAGCAGACCGGGCGCGTACGCCGCCAAAGCCCTCGCGCTGAGCACAGCCGCCTCAGGGCCGAACTGCCCGCCTTTGAAAGAATAGATCAGCTCGATCACCGGCAGGGACAACACCGCCAGCGCCATCGAGCAGGGTGCCATGATCACCGCCAGATTCCGCAACGCGCGCTCAAGCGTAAGGCGCATCCCTTCCAGATCACCGGCCGCTGACTGCTTCGAGAACGTCGGCAGCAGCACCGTCATGAAGGCCGTGCCGAACATCCCCAGCGGCAGGTAAATCAGCCGCTCCGCGTACTCCAGCATGGCCGGCGCCCCCGGGTCGGCCCAGAAGGCCAACATCTTGTCCACGCAGACATTTATCTGGATCAGCCCTATCCCCAGCGCGGCCGGGCCCATAAGTCTTAGAACCCGCCGCAATTCAGGATCGGCGCGCAACCCTTCGAAACACAGTCTGAAGCGGAATCCGCCGTGCGCCAAAGACGGCAACTGGAAAAGCAACTGCGCCAGCCCCGCCAGCAGCACCGCCCAGCTCAGGACCATGATCCTCGTTTCCGGCAGGTCCCGCACGTAAGGGAACACGCAGAACAAAGTCACCAGCCAGATCAGGTTCAGCAGAAACGGCGTCAGCGCGGATATCGCGAACTTGCCCAGCGTGTTGAGCATGCCCGAGACCAACGCCGCCAGGCATATCAGCAACGCGTAAGGCAACATCACGCGCAGCATCGGCAGCGGCAGCAGCCAGCGGCTGTCCGGCGGCAGCAGCGCCGCCAGCGGGTAGCTCAGCAAAATCCCGGCCAGCGTGACCGCGCCCAAGAAAAAGACCAGCAGCGTGATCATCCGCCGCGCGAACAGGTAAGCCTGCTCCCGTCCACCTTTCACCATGGTCTCGCCAAAAACCGGGACGAAGGCGCTTGACAGAGCCCCCTCGCCGAAAAGGCGCCGGAAAAGGTTGGGAATCACGAACGCGATGTCGAAAGCGGACTTCAGCGCCGAAGTCCCGAAAAAATAGGCCATCGCGACTTCGCGCGCCAACCCCAGGACCCGGCTTACGGCGGTCATGACGCTGACCACCGAGACCGACCGCAAGACGCGCGGTTGCGCCGCCTTATCGCTATGTTGAGTGGACTGGGTCAATGAATCTCACCCTTTCTGGACTTCATCAGTGATGCCCGGCGCCCGCGCCGTCCCCTTCCTGAAACAAATGTGCTCGACCGCCTCATGGAAATTCTCCGCACCGTCTATGAGCTCAATGTCCACCCGCAGATAAAACACCGGCACCGGGGTCGTCTCCAGCTTTGGGAAACGCACCGCATCCTTTTCCGTGGTCAGCAGGGCGTCGGCACGCATGTCGGCCGCCTTGTTGACGGCGTCGATGATCTCCTGCGCGTTGTAGCGGTGATGGTCGGCGTACCGATCGCAATAGACCACCTTGGCGCCCATCATGCGCAAAGAGTTCTCGAAACTCTGCGGCACCGCTATGCCGGAAAGCGAGGTGACCGTCTTGCCCTTCAGCCAATCGAGTGAAACATGCTCCGCGGTGAAGACGTTCCGCAGGTAACGCGGCTGGTGGCGGCACTCGATGATCTCGGCCGTGGCGTTCAGCGCGCGTATGCGCTGGCGCAACGCGCCGGAATCGCCGTCCGACTTGGTGATGAATACGAAGTCGGCGCGCTTGAGATTACGCACCGGTTCGCGCAAGACCCCGCGCGGCAGCATGCAGCCGTTGCCGAACGGGTTGGTCTTGTCCACCAGCACCACCTCCAGACGGTGCCGCAGCTTTTGGTACTGAAAGCCGTCGTCCAGGATCAGGGTGTCACTGTTGAAACGCTTCACCGCGTAACGTCCGCTCTTGACCCGGTTCTTGTCGACCAGCACCACCACCCCGGGCAGGTTGCTGGCAAGCATGTAGGGCTCGTCGCCGCCCATCTCGCTGTCCAGCAGCAGACGCTTGCCGTCACTGACCACACGCGGCGGCTCGATCGACTCGCGGAACAGCCGCTGATACCACGGCAGCTCTTTCTTGCGGTACCCGCGGCTGAGGACCGCCACCTTGCGGCCGGACTTTTGCAGCTCACGCGCGAAAATCTCCACCACCGGGGTCTTGCCTGTGCCGCCCGCCGTGATGTTGCCGACGCTGATAACCTGGCACCCCAGCGGGTAACGGCGGAAAATGCCCGCGTTGTAAAGGAAAAGCCGCGCCAGCACAACCCCTTTGAAAGCGCAGGCGCCGACCTTTAAAACCGCCAGCAGACAACGTATCGGCCAGGGATGACCCTGGTCGGCCCCCGGCTCCTGGATAATGCGGACCAGATAACGCTCGATCCGTTCGGCCCGCCTTATTTTAGCTTTACGCATCTCTTATGCCTGCCTGATGAAATGATTGTGGCATCATAAAACATCCGGCCCCGCGTGACAATCAATAGGATTACGATTGCGTATTAAAAATTCGGACATGATTACATGATTTACATGATGCAACTGCCAGGAGCGCATCGGGGTTTGCGCCGCGGAAACAAACGTGCTCAGACCAGCCGGGCAGGCATCAGGCCGCGCACGGAGTTGAGGAGGAATATGCGCCGGGACTGTTTCAGTTGTCCGACCGTGACCACACTCTCTCGCAGGACACCGGCTTCAAGCAGGTGCGCTCGGAACGTGCCGTGCAGCAGGCCGCATCGGGCGGCCGGCGTGAGCAGCTCCCCGTCAACCTCAACCGCGATATTCGCGCGGGCGGACTCGGTCACCTCTCCTTCTCCGTTGAAAAGAATCACGTCATCCGCCCCGGGACAGGCGGCCAAAGCCGCTTCATAAACGCGGCGGCAAGTGGTCTTGTGGTATAGGAAACGGTCAGAGCGGTCGACCGGCGCCGTCGCAATGCGCACACGTAATGGCAATGTCATTTCATCCGCCGCGAGCTCCTCTGCATGCATCTCCGCCTCTCCGCGCCGGTCAACCAAAAGGCGCACTTTGTGCGGCACCGGTCTCAAACCAGCGCCGAAACTGAGCAGCACCTCGCGTAAGCGCTCTGCCGAGAACGTATAATTGAAATACTCCGCCGAGTCGCGCAACCGCGCCATGTGCCGGTCCAGCAAAGCATACCCCGCATCAGGTGTCCACAGCATCGATTCCAGCAAAGCGAACCCTGACGGATACTGCCCGGTGACGCAGGCCTTGACGCGGCACTCTTCCTGCTCGCGCGCGCAGACCGAGTCCCAGACGATCCCGCCGCCGACTCCGTATTCCGCCATACCCCCGCGATGATCAAACACCATCGTGCGGATGGCGACATTGAACCGCGCGCGCCTGCCGGGCGCGATGAATCCGACCGCCCCGGTATAAATTCCCCGCGGTGTCTTCTCGACCTCCGCAATGATCCTCATCGCGCTGGACTTGGGCGCGCCGGTGACAGAGGCCGCCGGAAAAAGCGCGGCGAAAACCTCCGTCACCGATGCCTTTGTGGCGGCGGTGACCGTGGAGGTCAACTGCCACATGGCCGGATACTTTTCGGCGGTGAAAAGTTCAGGCACATCCACGCTGCCGGGGACGGCGATACGCCCCAGGTCGTTGCGCACCATGTCGACGATCATCAGATTCTCCGCCCGCTCCTTGTCAGAGTTTCGTAGGTCGGACACGTTCGCGCGGTCTTGCGCCAAAGTCAAACCGCGCGGCGCGGTGCCTTTCATGGGACGCGATTCTATCCGCTCGCCTTGCAGATCGAAAAACAGTTCTGGCGAGGCGCTGCCGACGCTCCATTCGCGCGTGGCAATGTACGCGCCGAAAACCGGCTGCTGCGCGGCCGCCAAAGCCGCAAAACAGCGCCAGGAATCTTCAACATCCAAAAAACGCCGTACCCGGTATGTCAGGTTCACCTGATAAACCTCGCCTTCGCGGATGCCGGCCTTGACGCGCCTGAACGCCCGTTCGTATTCGAGGGTGGTGACAGTTGAATCCCATTGCGCGCCGGGCCTGGGAATTTCCACACTCTCGAACGGATCACTGACATGTTCAGGCGCCTGATAAAGCCCGAACCACAGCAAAGGCAGGACGCCGGCGGGCGCCACTGTCAACGCCGGGTCGAACCCCGGCGCGGCCTCGTATGCCACCAGGCCGGCCGCGTGCAGCCCGCGGGACTCCACCGCCGCCTCGACCTCCCGCAGTTTGGCCACAACCTCATCGGCCCGAAAAGTCTGTATGATTTCCAAAGGCTTGTCGAAGCGCAGCCAGCCGCCGCTGGCGGAATCTTGCAGCAGCGCCGCCCCTGGCGTTATGAGGCTTGTCGCGGTCATTACAAATCACATTTCGCGCTTGATTTTTCAACCTTAGGCGAGACGCGCTTAAAAAGTGTCGGGCGTGACCTGCACCTTGGTCGAAAGCCGGTAGTCGCCGTTTTCGGCGGCAAAGGTATATTCCACCATGAAAGCCGTGAAACCCTCGGTGGGAGTGACGACCTCGGCGGCGGCTTGCCGCCGGGAACCGTCCAGATCAAGCGGGCGGCTGCGCCAATCTGCTTTACGGAAATCGCGCGTCGGCGAGTTCGCCTGCCACAGCAGTGCCTGTTTTGCCGGGCGGTCGCTCGTGACCGACACGCGCGCGCCGCCGTCCCCCCGCATCTGCCAACGCATCTGCGGCGGTCCCCCGCCCTCAGCCGTCATTCTCAAGAACTCCGCCAGCGTCCTTACCGCTTCAGGTGTGCCGCCGGCGCGGTGGCCGGTGTTGGGCGCCTGATAAACCGCCTTCGGCTCCGGCAAGCCGTCCCAGTAGTGGCGCAACGAATCGACCGTCCAATAAGGGTCGTTGGTGCCCAAAATCAACAGCTTGGGCATGGTGTAGCGCGCGCGGTAGCTGTACGGGTCGAGCATCCCCTGCAGTCTGACCATTTCCGGCATATCCATCTTTGCCACCAGATCGAGGTCTGTGTAGTCGTTGATCATTTCACTCTGGCGTCCGTACACACGCTCTGCCCATTCGGTCTGGGCCTTCATGTTCAGCGTGTCGATTACGACCGGCGCGATGGCGCAGACGCGGCTGTCGATCGCCCCGGCGAGCCATGTGGTCCATCCGCGTTTGGAGACTCCGCTCACCACGAACCGCTCGACCTTCACATGGTACGTGTCCGCAGCCCATGCCTGAACCGTGTCCATGGCGCGCACGGCGCTTTTAACCATGGGCAGCAGCAGCGGCCATGTGGCATCGCCGGTTTTAAGGTAACGTTCGAAGGTCAACGCCATCAGCGCGTCTTCTTCCCTGCCGCCGAACAACGGCTGGTTAGGCACGTCCGTCACCAGCGCCACCAGCGTGCCTGCGCGTTCCGCCACCTGCTTGACCCGCCCCCATTCGCCCCTGCCCACTCGGGATGTGACCTGCAGCAGCGCGGTCTGCGGGTTGCGCAAGACGGCAGGCTTGGCGACATAAAGCTTGTGCTTCCAACGGATGTTCTGCCAGGTTTGCGAATCGAGATCGATGGAGACAACCTCCATGTCTTCCCGCTCCCGCTTGCCGCTGACCCGCCATGCGTAACTGGCGTCAGGCCTGGCCACGTAATCTTCCAAAGCCCCGCCCAGAAGCGTCGCGCCGGTCATGACCGACGCCAACACTATCTTCAGATACCGCATCCGGCTTACCGCCTTTCCGCTTGCCGTTAACCCATCACCGGCTGTGCCAACAAGGCCTCTGTCTGTTCGTCCGTCCCCACAGTGATCCGTAAATAATTTCCGGTCATCTCGCCGGGGAAATAACGGACAAATATCTTCGCCGCCTTCAAAGCCTCGAAGACCCGCGCCGCGTCTCCGTCCGGCGGGCGCACGAAGATGAAGTTGGTCTGCGAATCGCATACCCGCCAGCCGCGCCGCCGCAGCGCCGCCGCCAGCCGTTCCCGCGTGGCCCGTATCCGCCGCACGTTCTCGCGCATGTGGGGCATGTCGTCCAGCGCAGCCATCGCGACCGTCTGCGCCAGCATGTCAATGTTGTAGGAATCCTTGATCTTGTAAAGCGCGCCGATCAGCGCCTCCGGACCGACCACATAACCGAAACGCAACCCCGCCAGGGAGAATGACTTGGAGAAGGTGCGCATGACCAGTGTGTTGGCATTGTCCCGCCGCAAGGCCAGGTCCATGCAGTCGCTGTCCGCGAAATCCACATAGGCCTCGTCTATCAGAACCACCCCGTTGAAGTTCCCGCAGAAAAGCGCCACCGCCGCTTTGTCGAACGTCATGCTGGTCGGCGCGTTAGGGTTGGTCATGAAGAAAAGCGAGGCTTCATAATTTTCCGGCATGCGCCAAGTGAAATCGTCGTTGATCCGCGCCGGACGCTTTTCCGCGCCACGGATATCCGCGAGCACAGGATACAAGGAATATGACGGCACGAAATAGCCGATGCTGCCGTCGTTCTCCACAAAAGCCCGGGTGCACAGCGCCAGGATCTCGTCCGACCCGTTGCCGATGAACACCTGCGTGTCCGCGCAGCCGTGCAGGGTGGCGATACGTTGACGCAGGGCAACAAAGGTCGGGTCAGGATAAAGCCGCAGCCGCGCACAGTCGAAAGCCTGCAAGGCCGCCGCCACCTTCGGGCTAGGCGGATAGGGATTCTCGTTGGTGTTGAGCTTGATCACGCCCTGGATCTTGGGCTGCTCGCCAGGCGTATAGGCTTTTAAAGCCTGAACATTTTTGCAGATGTACATGGATGCCGTCACACATTACAGGTTTCAGATCAGGAACGGCGCTCAAAATAGCATATTCCGCCGCATCACGCCAACCTTACGCGGAAAGTGACCGCCGTGCCCTGTCCCGGCGCGCTCTGGATCTCCACTGTGCCGCCCGCCTCTTTCATGCGTCTCGCAATATTGCCGAGACCGTCATGGCCGACCCGCGTGCCCTTGCCGACATCGAACCCGACACCGTCGTCTTCGACCCGCACCTCCAACACATCCCCGTCGACGCGCATGACGATCTTCACCTGGCTGGCCGAGGCGTGCTTCAGCACGTTCCCGACCGCCTCGCGCACCGCCAGCAGCAGATGGTGGCGGGTCTTGGAGGCGATCGGGCGTCCCGTAAGATCAGCAGGACGCGAGAAATGAAACCTCAACCCGGAATTGCCCAAGAAATACTCAGTGTATTGCTCGAAATAACTGATGAACGGGTCCCACCCGTCATTGGCGGGATTAACCGCCCAGACGATCTCGTCAACATTTCTGGCCAGTTCATTCGCCACATCGTAGATCTGGTCAAGCCGCTTGTGAGCGACCCCTTTTTCCACGTCGTTCTGAGCCAATTCACTAAGCGTGGCCACCACCGACAGACCGTTGCCCAGATCGTCGTGGATGTCGCGCGAGATGCGCGCCCTTTCCTGAGCCAGCGCCTCTTCGCGTTTCAAAAGCGCCATCTGCAACTGATACCGGTGCCAAAGCATCCAGCGCGCGATCAGGAAGACCGCCGCCGCCAGCGTCAACGCCAGGCACAGGTAGAACCATGCCGTCTGCCAGAAGAAAGCCTTGACCCTGAAACTTAACTCCGTGCCGTCCATGTCCCAGATGCCGCCCGCCTCCGAGATTACCCGCAGGATGTAGCGCCCCGGCGGCAGCCATTCGAAAACCGCCACCCGCTCCGCCTGCACCGGCGACCAGGCGGAGTGCAAGCCCTCGACACGTAAACGGAAACGGATGGAATCCGGCGCGCCCGGTGACAAAGATGCCATGTGGAAAACGACGTTGCGCGCCCCAGGGCCGAACTCGGTCTCCGCCGCGCCCGACCCGATGTTGTCCATGACCTTCCGTCCGTTGACGAAAACCCGTTCGATCACTGTCACAGGCGCGACTTTGGAAAATTCAACTTTTTGCGGGTCGATGATCGCCACCCCGTTCTCAAACGGGAACCATACTTTCCCGCCGGCAGCCGGGACCGCCCCACCCGCCCCGCCCATGCAACGCCGCCCGGGCAGGCCGTCTGCTTCGCCCAGGTGCAACATGCTCACGGTCTGGTCATCCCGCCCGCCTGACATCGCAAGCCGTTCCAGATCCTCGATGCTGACACACAGAACTCCGTCGGTGGTTCCCACCCACAAACGGTTAAACTTGTCCTCGGTTATCTGCAGCACCGCGACTCCAAAAACCCCGGACTGCTGGCCCAAGTTGAGAACGCTCTCGGCGCCGAGCTTAAACAAACCCACCGTGGTGCCGACCCATAAGTTGCCTTTGGAATCACGGCACAAAGCCCGCGGGTAGCCCTCCAGCTCGGCTTCCCTTCCGAACACCCGCCGCGTGCCGTCAGCACCCAGGCGCAATATTCCCAGCCGCTCGCAGCAAACCCAGAGAGTGCCGTCTTGATCGCGGTGCAAGGCGCGCACCGGATCAACAATCTCGGAGCCGTATAAAACCGCTTTAGACAATTCGCCGACGGCATTGACGCGCATCAGCCCTTGCGGCGTTCCGGCCAAAACGCCGTGTGTCGGATCTTCCAGCAAAACGTAGACCGTATGCGCCATCGGCATGCTGTAGTCGCTCTGCTGCACAAGCGTGATACGACCTTCATGGCTCATGAAAAGACCGCCGCCCAACGTGCCGAACCAGACCCGCCCGGCGGAATCCTGCAGCAGCGCGCTGACCGGAACATCCGCATCAAGGTAAACCGTCTGCAACAGCCGCCCGTCATCCGGCGTCAGGCGCACGGCCAGCCCTTTGTAACCGGCCCATGCGCCGCCATCTGGCGTGCGCCACAACGAATAAGCCGTGCCTGCAGTGCCCGCGCCTTCCGCGGGCGAAGTCCTGACGGTTTTCCTGCGCACGCGCAGCAGCCCGCCGTCGCACGCGGCCCACACGGTCCCGTCTCGCCCCTCTGCCAACGCATTCACCGAAAGGCTGCCCGGCGTGTCCTGTTCCGCGATTGGTCGCCAGACCTTGTCCTGCCAGCGGAAGATTCCGGCGGGATTGCCGATCCAGAGCGATCCGTCCGAAACCTCGAGCATGGCCGCGGCTATGCCGGCGTTCTCCGGAAAGCCGATCGGCGTCCAAATGTCGTTCTCGAGATATGCCAGCCCGTTCGAACCGTGAATCCAAAGTCGGCCTGAGCTGCCAGCATGAACCCCTCCCGCAGCCTCGACCAGGAAATCCGGCAGCCTCATGCTGTGGTCGTCGAACTTGCCGCCGGAATATTCCACCAGCCCGTTCCAAGCCGTCATCCAGACGCTTCCGGCTTGATCCGCCGACGCGTCGGTCACCGCTCCCAGCGTGGCACGGTCGTCGGGCGGCACCGGGCAGAGTCTCGCCACGAATTTCGTGGAGACGTCGTCGCTTCCCGCCACCGCCTCCAGCAGCCCGCGCTCGGCGCAGGCTCGGACCACGCCGTCAGGAGTCTCGACCATGCCTAGCACACTCCCGGCCCCGCCGCCGGGTCCCTCGGCGGGCCACATCTGCCAAGCGCTGTCCAAGTAATGGGCAATCCCGCCGGCCCCGTACACCCAGACCCCCGGGGCTTTGCCGCAGAAAACGCCGTCCAGCCCGCCGGTCTGCCGCATCACGTCTTCCGGCACCGGCACTTCCGCGAAATCAACACCGTTGAATCGGATCAATTGCCCGCGCGTGACCAACCATAGGTATCCGTCCTTCGCCTGCGCCAGCCCCGCCACAGGACTGCCCGGCAAACGGTCCTCAACCGTCCAAAGTTTTAAGGCGTAGGCTTCGGAGTCAGCGCGCTTGTCCGCCGCGGCCGGCAGCGCGGCCAGCAGCAGGGCCGCCCAGACAGCCGTTACCGGCCTACTATGTTTCGCTGGTGCCGACACCCGAATCAACCTCCTCGCTGAACCCGCCGAAATCATCAAAGCAGCGCTCCGTCACCAATTCGTACTCCGCCAGCGTGCGGCACACCCGGACCGAACGCCAAAGCCCTCCGCCCTGCCGCAGCGACAAGTGCAGATAACTCCACAGTTCTTTCATGCGGCCCAATACCGCCGCCGGACCGTAAAGCTCTTCGGCGCAAGCCGCCAGATAGGCATCCAGGAACCCTTTCATCCTTGCGGCCGAACGATCGCGCGCGTTCCCCCGCTTCAATTCACCGAACAAAAACAGGTTGGCCACCGCCCCGCGTCCGACCATCCAGCGCGTGACCCGCGGGAAACGCTTTTTCAGCGTGACCCAGTCCTGCCGTGTTCGGATGTCGCCGTTATACACCACCGGATGCCGGCACTCTGCCATGGCTTCGGCAAACGCCGTGAGCGACACCGTGCCCGCATACATCTGCCGCGCGGTGCGCGCGTGAACCGTCACCTCGCGCAAAGGGAACGAGTTGATTAGCCCCATGCGTTGCGACAGAAGTTCCGGATCATCCACCCCCAGCCTGACCTTGAGCGAAAAGCCGCCAACCATCTCGCCGCACCCGGCCTCAAGCATACGCGCCAGAGTTTCGGCGTCGCGCAGCAGCCCCGCGCCGCGACCTTTTTTGACCACCAGCGGGAAGGGGCATCCGGCGTTCAGGTCAGCGCGCGCGTACCCCATGTCCTTAAAGGCGCGCAACAGCGTCCGCATCTGCGCGGGATCCTTCCCCAAGACCTGCGGCACCACCGGCACGGCCTGGCCGAAATCCGGATCCACATCCTTGAGCAGCGCGGGCCTGACCCTCTCGCCCGCAAAGGTGGGTATGAACGGCGCCACCGCCCGGTCCGGCGGCGTGAACCACTCGGCGTGCAGGTTACGGAACGTCCGCACCGTCACCCCGCGCAAAGGCGCCAGGCAGAAATCGTCTTGCTCAACAGTGGCTGTCATCACGCGTAACGTTAACACACCCCCGGCTTTTGTTCAAGGCGCTCCACCCGGCCCGCCAGGGCCGTGCGAAGTGCAAAATCCGTTCTGCCGTTCTCATGCGAGATACTATATAATATCATATGAAACTGTGTCGATCAGAGGTCGGCCCCGCCTGCCATCCCCAAAAAATTAGATGCGTCGGCCCTGCAGGTTTCTAGGGCGCATCCTATCTCTCAGGAAATGGTATAGTACTCGTGTTTTCTGGAGTAGTGCCAGAAAGGCTTGGGCGGCGCGTGTAACCGCCGCCCAAGTCGGGCCGCCGATGATGTGGCGCATCCAGAACCTGCGGGTTTTCCCCGCCGAGTTCGTGACGGAGTCAATCACGGCGGTCCTCTATGTCTTAGCCCGAACAGTTGAATGAGCCGGTTTCCGAGCTCGCAGATAGGATGCGCCCTATTTGAATAACGCATTGCGGGAGTTATCGCCAAGCTGTATTATTGAATTCATTAAAGAGAGAGAATGATCAACCATGAGCGAACAGGAAATCCGTTTTTTCATGATGCTATTCGCGGTCTTCGCGGCTTTCTTCGGGGCGTGCGTGGGCAGTTTCCTGAATGTCTGCATCTACCGCATCCCGCGTGACGAGTCGGTAATAACCCCGCGTTCGCATTGCCCGAAATGCAACGCTCTGATACCCTGGTATCTCAACGTGCCGGTGCTGAGCTGGCTGGCGCTCAGAGGCCGCTGCGCCTCATGCCGCGAGCCGATCTCTTTCCGTTACACGCTCGTCGAACTGCTGACCGCCATGCTGTTCCTGGCCGTGTTCATGAAATGGGCCGCGCCCGCCGCCATGCGCATGCTGCCGATCCCCCATCCGCTGATCATCCCGGCATATTGGCTGTTCCTGGGCGGACTTGTATTGGGAACCTTCGTGGATTTCGAGCATTTCATAATCCCGGATTCGGTGACCATCGGCGGCATGGCGGCCGGCCCCGCGCTCAGCGCCCTGGTGCCGCTCATGCACGGACGCGAAACATGGTGGCAGGGGCTGCTCAGTTCATGCCTAGGACTTGCCGTCGGCTTCGGATCGCTTTACGCGGTGGCTTGGATCGGCTCCAAAATTTTCAAGAAGGAGGCCATGGGTTTCGGCGACGTCAAACTGATGGGAGCTATCGGCGCTTTCTTGGGCTGGCAGTCGGTGCTCTTCACCATCTTCGCCTCTTCTTTACTGGGAAGCGTCTGCGGCCTGGCGATGATCGCGCTGGGGCAGGCCAAGCTGCAGAGCCGCATACCTTTCGGGCCTTACATTTCTTTGGCGGCCGCGATCTGGCTTTTCTGGGGGCACTCCATCCTCAGCCTCTACCTGGGCCTGATGTCACGCTAAAAAAGGCGCGGCCCCATGCCGGACCAAATATACATCTCCGCTAACCGGAAATCGTAAATTGTGAGTGGCACGCTGTGTTGCGCCCTGCAACTCACCGCGTCCATCAATCGACATACAGTTCCGGCGGCGGCGCCACGCGCTCGACGACCGCCGCAGGCGCGTCCATCGAGCTTTTGCCGGTCATCTTGAACAGCACCCTCAACCCTGAAACCATGATGATCAGGGCCAGTACCCCCGCCCCGCCGAAAGCCAGCGCCTTGCCGGCCGGAAAGCCCGCAGGGCAGGCGCGGGCAACAGCATCGCGCAGACGGCCTAAAGCGCACGCCGCGCTTTTGAAAATCGCGGCACAGCGCACACGCGCACTATCATCGCGGTCATCACGAATGCAGGACGTGTCCATCCGTCCGCCGATCTTGAAGACCGGCGGACTCTGCCTCCCGCGCGCCAGACGCGGCTTATCATCGGCCTTCGTGCCTGCCGCGGCGCCTTTAGGCGTTTCCGGCTTTTGGCGTGGCGGAGCATTCAGGTTAAACAGATCCGGCTCGCTGTCGTAATCCGCCGCAGACTCTTCGGGGCTCATGATCAGGACTGGATCATCTTCAGCCATCGCCGTCCGCACTATGTCATCGATAGCCTTGGCCGTGACCTCGCGGATTTTCGGCTTTTCAGAATCCTCGTTCTCAGCGGCGGCGGCCGGGCGCGCCGGCGCGGACCCGGCCACGGCATCAGCGGCCTTCTCATGTGATCGCGACTTGAGCGCTTGCTTTTCAGGCGCCAGAGGTTCTGAAACCGTCCTTGTAACCGGCACAGGCGCTGGATCGATCCGCACCTCCGCGGTCTTGAGCCTTATCGAGGGGACGCTTCCGCCGTCGTACAGTTCCATGAAATCCCGGATCAGTGGCTCGTGATCCAGCTCTAAAAACTCAGCGTAAAGCTTCACGAATCCGCGTCCGTATATCGGCGCGGCGATGCGTTTCAGGTCCTCGCGCTCAAGAGCCTCCACGATCTGCACCAGCATGTGCGTGCCTTCCGCAACTTCAGAAGGCGACAAACCCTTCTGAATTCTCGCGTTGCGCAATATCTCGCCAAACGACATGACCACCTCAACCTTCCTCTGAACGCTTCAGATCACGGCCTGCTGTCTTCATCATCAAGCCCGCCGGGTGATTCGGTATCTTCCTCGGCATCACCGTCAAAGCCCGTGTTCGGCGGCACCCCGTTATCCAGATCCACCAGTATCTCGCGCGTGCCGGCCCCCACAGGCGCCCCCACAATTCCCTTCTCCTCCAAAGTGTCCATCAAACGCGCGGCACGAGTGTAACCGATCCTCAGCCGCCTCTGCAACATCGTGGTTGAAGCGCGACGTGTCATTCTGATCACTTCCAGGGCGTTTGCGAGCAGTTCGTCGTCCGGGTCGGCGCTGTCGGCGCTCGCCTCCTTGTCCTCAGCGTCGGCTTCCGGGCCCTCTTCTTCAAGGGCGCTTTCAGGATCGCTTTCCTTGATCCTTTCAAGTCGCTGTGACAATGTCTGGTCGTAGCACGGCTGGCAGTGCTCTTTCACGAATTCCACCACGCGCGCGATCTCCTCGTCGGTGACCCACGCACCCTGCGCCCGGATAAGCTGCGAGCCTTCTTTGAGGAAAAGGAAATCGCCCTTGCCGATCAGTTCTTCGGCGCCGGGGCTGTCCAGAATGGTGCGGCTGTCATTTGACTGCGACACCTTGAACGCCAGCCGCCCGGGGATGTTCGATTTGATCGTGCCGGTGATCACATCAACCGAAGGCCGCTGCGTGGCGAGTATCATGTGTATGCCGACCGCCCGCGACAAAGAGGTCAAGCGCGCGATCGCCGGCTCGACTTCCTTGCCAACCGCAGAAATTATGTCGGCCACCTCATCCACGACGATCACTATGTACGGCAGTTTCGCCGGGATATCGTCCCGCGCCTGTTGCGCACAAGGTTCGCCGCTGTCGTCAAACAGCTCTTCCTGCATGGCGATCTGGCGGCTGTTGAAGGCCACGATATTGCGACACCCCGTCTTCTGCAGCATCCGGTAACGTTTTTCCATCTCGGTGATAGCCCACCGCAACCCGAAGGCGACCTTCTTGGGATCGTTGATGACCGGCACCAGCAGATGCGGCAGATCGTTGTAGCAGGTGAACTCGACCCGCTTGGGATCAACCAGTATCAGGCGCAGTTGCTCCGGCGTGCGGCTCATCAGAAAACCGTTCAGTATGGCGTTCAGGCAGACGCTTTTGCCGGCGCCCGTGGCGCCCGCCACCAGCAGATGCGGCGCCTTTGTCAGATCGTAGATCAGGTCATTGCCCGCCACGTCTTTGCCCAAAACCAGCGGCACCTCGTATCTGCACTTTTTCCAGTCGCCGCCCTCGATCACCTCCCTGAAGGTCACCGGCAGCGCGCGCCGGTTGGGGACTTCGATGCCGACCGCGTTCTTGCCCGGGATCGGCGCTTGCACCCGCAGGCTGTTCGCCTCCAGTGCCATCTGCAGGTTGGCGGTCAGGCTCGCGATCCGCTCGACCTTGATGTTTGGGGCCGGCCGCAACTCGTACTGGGTCACCACCGGGCCGGGCGTGGTGCCGATGACCTCGACCGGCACATTGAACTGCCGCAGGGTCTCGACCAGCACTTCGCATGTCTCCTCGATGTTGCCGTGATCCGCGCTGCCATGCGGGATCGGATTCAGCAAGGAAACCGGCGGCAGCGGATAGGCCTGCCGCTCCGGCGGCCGTGCGGCTACGGGCGCTGCCGGCGGCGGCTCAGCGGGCGCGGCGGTGGTGCGCTGACGCTCACGAGTGCGTTCGGTAAGAGCCTCCTGCCGGGCCTGCTCCATCCGCTGCCGCAGGCCATACTTGGGCCGCAACTCTTCTTCGTGCTGGCCGTGGGCATCTTGCGGCGATTCCGCCACAGGTCTCTCCCTTTCCGCCTTTTCCGGAATGCTGCCGCGCGCCGCAAGGGCGTCTTTCTCACGCTGCCGTTCCTCGGCCCGCGCCTGCCGGGCCTCTTCCTTGGCCAGGCGCGCCGCCTCTTTGATGGCCTGGCGCTGCCGGCGCTCACGCTCCTTGTCCGTTAGCCCGTCCTCCGCCTCCGGCCCAGTAACCTCGCCAGCCGTGCGCGGCTGGCGCTCGCCCCACCAGCCCGCCAAGCGCATCACCGCGCGAAAGATATTACGCAGCCCCACCGCCATCAGGAAGGCGAACAGCATGATGTTGAGCATCAGCATGCCGCCGCCCACCGGACTGAACCAGCGCGCCAGCAGCCGGGTCATCAGCCAATAACCAACCGCCCCCCCAGCGTTAGGCTTCAGGTTCAGACTCTCCAGTATCCCGGCGAACACCGTTTCCCCGCCCAACTGCAAAAGGCAACACAAAGCCACCATGAATAGAGCCATCCATGACAAACGCCGCCCGATGCGCAGATTCCTGCCCGACATCAACATGAGACTCAACAGCAGCGCCAGGAACGGCACCAGCCACAAAGCGAGGCCCAGCAGGCTGTAGCCGATAAAGACCGACCAGGCCCCGGCCACGCCTATCAGGTTGGCGGGCGGCGCAAGCGGCGGCACGTTCAGCCAGGATATGTCCCGCCAATCGTAAGTGACCAGACTCAGCAACGGAAACAAAGCCACCGGAAAGAGCAGCACACCGAAAACCCGCCGGTACACCCGACGTTCAGCCTCTTGTTTCTCGTCGTTTTTCAATTTTTGTTCTTCAGACATGGCACTCCATCAATCAGTAAACTTTCGGCTCGGATCGGACATCGGGCTGTAAAGGCAGAAGCTTGACCTTGGCCGGGACCGGCCGCATCTCGTCCACCGCGAGCCCTTGCCTGATGTGCAGAGTGACCGTGACCTCATTGGTGACAGACGAAGACGCGGGAACGTCGGTCCCGCTGACCGACGCGATGATCTCGCCGAAGGTTATGCCGTCCAACACCTCCGAGCGTCCCGTGACCTCCACATCCACCGTCTCGGGTTCAGCCCGCCACCGGTGAGCCGCTTGCAACGGCTGGACCACAACAATAGGCACACGTTCAATCTTGGCGGTTTTCTTCTCACTGACAATCAGGACATTGACAAGGATCTCGGGCGGATCGACAACCGCGTTGAGAGCGCCGCCGGGCGGTATCAACCGGACATTCGCGTTGAACGACTGCGAACGCCCGTCAACGTCGATCGTCTCAGTGCCGATCTGCACCGTCTCAGCATCAAGCGGCGAAAGCCAGCGCCGCGACCCCTTGACGACGGCGTTGGTCTGCTGGTACTCCAGTTTCACCCTGCCGCGCGCCTTGCCTGTCGCCGTCGGCGGGGCGACCGGAAGCCGGAGTGTCATCGGTACGTCAAACCGGACCACGACCGGATTCGGATCGATCTTCGCCACCCGCAACCCGCGCACGCCCAGCAGGTTTGAAGGCTTGATTTTTACCGCCACGGAATCAAGCAGGTCGCCTTTGCGCTGCTTGGGCCGGACGACGCAGCGCACGTTCGCCACCGAAAGCTGGTTCACCTCCGAATACGACCCGCGCAAAGTCACCTGGACCGAACGGGGCTCGACAGTTTCCACCACAGCCCCGGTTGTGCCGACATCTATCTCGGCGTCCACAGGGATCGTGATGACCCTGACATTGCTGATTTCAGAACGAATCGAAAAATAGGTCAGCACCGCAATGATCAGCGAGAAAAGCTTCCAATAACCGTTCCTCAGAAAAACCATGCGCAACAGCATGAGCGCTTTGTCAGACCGCATGCCCAGCCTCCTGCCTGCCGTTCAGAAGTTTCGAGAAATAGTCCTTCAGCCAGTCCGTAAGCGACAAAGGCCCCCGCGTTTCGTTGGGCATGGCCTTGCGCAGCCAACGCAACAAAAGCTTCTCGATCTTGTCAGCGCTGTAACAGTGAAGTCTACCGTTGTGCGCCACCGCGATCCGTCCGGTCTCTTCCGAGACCACAACGACCACCGCGTCGGTCTCCTCGCTCAAACCCACTGCCGCGCGGTGCCGCATGCCGGACGTGGCCAGCTCGCCCTGATTGGAAACCGGGAAGATGCAGTGGGCGGACGCGATCGTCCCGTCGCGTATGATGATGCCGCCGTCATGCAACGGCAGCGGAGGCGTGAAGATCGAGACCAACAGCTCGTGACTCACCATCGCGTTCAGCTTGACGCCGGTCTCCTCATACCCGTGCAGTGAGATGCCTCGCTCGACGGCGATCAAAGCTCCGATCCGGCTTTTGCCCAGATTGATCAGGCTGCGGCATAATTTTTCCGGAACGGAATCCTGGCGCGCGGCATAATGCCGCCCGATAAGCCGCTGGCCGCCGACCAGCGCCAGCACACGCCGGATCTCCTGCTGAAACACCACCACCATGCTCAGGGCCAGATAAACCAGCAGGAAATACACCACCTTTGCCAGCACGTCAAAGCGGAAGAGGTAGGTGAAAAGCAGCAATGAAACCACCAGCACGCAAAACCCCAGAAGCACCTGCGCGCTGCGTGTGCCCCGGACAAAACGTATCAGAGCATAGATCCCGAAATACAGGACCATGATCTGCATCACGTCGTTCAGCCCGATCTGTAATCCTTCAAACATCGTCATTCCTCGCCGCCAGCCTTGCCAGCTCGCCTACCACCGTCAAGGCCTGCCGGGTCGCCTTGACATCATGCGCCCTGATCACCGCGGCGCCCCGCAAAGCGCACCAGACCGCCGCGCCGACACTGCCGCCCAGACGCTCCGCCGCCGACGGCTCACCGCACAATTCCCCGATGAACCGCTTGCGCGAGGCCCCGACCAGCACAGGCGCCAGCCGCGACAGCCGCGGCAGCGCCGCCAGCAGCTCCAGATTCTGCGCCGTCGTCTTGGCAAAACCTATGCCCGGATCAATCACCACGCGGTCTCGCGCGATGCCACGCTCAGCGCACCACGCCAATGCCGCCGCCAGAAAATCCTCCACAGCCGCCACCACATCGTCATACACAGCCTGCGCAAGCATGGTCTTGGGCTTCCCGCGCATGTGCATCACCACCAGTCCGCAGCCGCTCTCCCGCACCACGTCCGCCATCTCCGGATCTTCCGCCACCGGCATCACGTCGTTCACGATGCAGGCGCCGGCGGCAATAGCCGCGCGCGCCACCGCCGGGCGCCGGGTGTCGATCGAGACCGGCACACCGCAACCGCCACAAAGCCCGCGTACCACCGGGACCACGCGCCGCAGCTCTTCCGCTTCGTCCACCGCATCCGCGCCCGGCCGGGTGGACTCGCCGCCGACGTCCAGCAGGTCCGCCCCCTCCCCAACCAGTTTCAGGCCGTGCTCCACCGCCTTGGCCGCGTCGTAAAACAGGCCACCGTCGGAAAAAGAGTCCGGCGTGACATTGACGATGCCCATGACCAGAGGCGCCCCTAGCGGCACCGCCCGTTCACAGCAACTCCAAATTCGCTCTAACGGTACTGTCATTGGACCCGCCCTCATCCTGAGCGCCGCCGCCATCCTCTTCCGCCTTCAGAAGCGTCTCGACATCACGCCCGTCCATCGTCTCGAACTCGATCAGCTTATCCACCAGCTTTTCAAGCTTGACGCGGTTGGTCTGGATCATGTCAGAGGCCCGCTGATACGCGCCCGTGACGATCCGCAGCACCTCCTCGTCGATCTTCTTCGCCGTTTCCTCGCTGTAGGACTGGTTGCGGACCAACTCGCGCCCCAGAAACAGCGTCTCCTGATTGTCGCCGAACGACTGAAACCCGAACGTCTCGCTCATGCCGAACGCGCAGACCATGCTGCGGGCGATGTCACTGGCCATTTTTATGTCCATCCTGGCGCCTGTGGATAAATCGCCCGTGAAAAGCTTCTCGGCGACCCTGCCGCCCATCAGCACAACCAACTGATCCGTTAGTTCGCTCTTGGTGCGGTTGAGAACGTCATGGTCCGGCAGGGACATCGTGGCACCCAAGGCCTGGCCGCGCGGGATGATCGTCACTTTGTGCAGCGGCTCGGCATGTTCGCACATCACCTGCAGCAGCGCGTGGCCGGACTCGTGCCAGGCGGTTATGCGCTTCTCCTTATCCTCCATCGCGCGGCTGCGGCGCTCCCGCCCCCACAGCACCTTGTCACGCGCCTCTTCCAGATCGGCGTGCTCGACCGACGGCTTGTTGTCGCGCGCCGCCAACAGCGCGGCTTCGTTCAGCAGGTTTGCGAGGTCTGCCCCGGAAAAACCGGGCGTGCCGCGCGCGATGCGCGACAGGTCGGCTTGCGGCGACAGCTTAATCTTTTCGGAATGCATCCGCAGGATCTCCTCGCGCCCCGCCAGTGTCGGCATGTCGATCACGATCCGGCGGTCGAAACGCCCCGGACGCAGCAGCGCCGTGTCGAGAACATCCGCCCGGTTGGTGGCGGCGATTATGATCACGCCCTCCGAGGTGTCGAAACCGTCCATTTCCACCAGCAGCGCGTTCAGCGTCTGCTCGCGCTCGTCATGCCCGCCGCCGATACCCGAGAAACGGCTGCGCCCGACCGCGTCGATCTCGTCAATGAAGATCAGGCACGGCGCGTGTTTCTTGCCCTGCT
>CAYRZP010000012.1:8143-26512 GCA_964428885.1 uncultured Lentisphaeraceae bacterium | reverse complement strand
GGACTGTCGATCCGGTGGTCGCGGGTTCGAATCCCGTCGTCCCCGCCACTTTTTTCAGGCCGTTGTTCCAAACGGCCTTTTTTTGTGCCTGCGGCCAGGGCTGGGCGCATGTCGCTTCGGGTTATTTTTGGATGATCATCCGGCGATCAGCAGAGCAGCCACCAGCAGCGTTCCGAAGAGCAGATGTGCTGCGGCGCTCTTACCTTCCAGCATCGCGGTTTCGCCTTTGAAGCACGCGCGCGCGAGATAAGCGCTAAGCGGCAGACTCAGCAAAGTCACGAAAGTCATAGGCGGCAATGCGCGCGCGGCAACGGCAAGGACGATGATAAGGTAAGGCAAGGCGTGCAGCGCGGCGAAAAGCCGGCGGGACCAGACCGGGCCTAAGATAAGGGCCGTGGTGCGGATGCCGGACGCTCGGTCTGACGCCACATCTCGCAGATCGTTGCCGTGCATTATCGCCGCGACCAGACAGGCCACTGGCAAAGCGGCGATTACGCTCTGAAGCGATATGAAGACGGACTGGGCGAAGTGGCTGGCCGTCACCATCAAGACGCCCATGAGCAAAGCGACCGCCGGCACCCCCAGACCCCGGTATTTATAGCGCGTGCCGGTGGTGTAGCAGCCCGCGCCGAAAACTCCTGCAGCAGCGAACCACAGCAACCGCCAATCACTGAGCGCTGCAACGGCGAGGCCGGAGCACGCGCCGCACGCCAGTGCCGTCAGGCCAGCGGCCTTGACTTGCGCGGGTGGCAGATCGCCAAAGACCAGTTGCGGTGCGTTCGGCGGATGCTCGGCGGTGTCGACCCCCGACCGGTAATCGCCATAGGTGTTGAGCAGGTTAGCTGACAACTGCAGGCAGACACCGCCTGACATGGTGAGCGCTAACATCAGCCAAGAAAAGCGCTCTTCCCGCGCCGCGAGTGCGGAGCCGACCGCGACCGGCACGACCGCTGCCGTCAGCGACCATAGGCGCAGGACTCCCATCCAATGGCGTATGTTTCTCACAATGCTTTTACGGCAGTCGGCTGGCTGCGAGCATTTGGTCGACGGCGCTCTGTTCAACGCGCGTCGCTAGATACTCATAAGGGTTGATGCGCGCGTTCTCGACGGTTTTGCCTAGCGCGTCCCAGGTGTACTCTCCCTCGTTGAAAAGGCGCGACACTTTCAGCGCGTAGGCAGGCAACACCGGTTGCAGGCAGATGGTCAGAACACGGAAAACATTCAGCACCGAAGTCATGACCTGCCGTGCCGACTCGGGGTCGGTCTTGACCAGCTGCCAGGGGGCTTTGGTGTCGAAATACTGGTTGGCCTGATCGGCCAGGTCGCGGATCTCGGTCATGACCTTGCTGAAATCGCGCGCCTCGTAGTTGGCGGCGATGTTGTCGGCCCGGGCGACGGCGCGCGCGTGCAGTTCACGCCCGTCGGCATCCATGGTGCCGGTCTGGCCTTCAAGACGCTTGTGCAGCATCTGGGCGCCGCGCGACGCCAGATTGGTGATCTTGCCGACAAGGTCAGAGTTGACACGGCTGACAAAGTCGGCGAGATTCAAATCCATGTCGTCGGTGGTGCCGTTGAGCTTACAGGCGTAATAGAAACGCAAGTCTTGCGGGTTAAGGTGGTCTAGATAGGTGCGGGCCTTGATGAAAGTGCCTTTGGATTTGCTCATCTTCTCGCCGTTGACGGTGAGGAAGCCGTGCACGAAGACCTGGTTTGGGGTTTTGAACGCGGCGGTCTTAAGCATGGCCGGCCAGAAAAGGCAGTGAAAACGCACTATGTCCTTGCCGATGAAATGATACAGTTCGGCTTGGGGATCCTGCCACCAGTCCTCGAAGCGCTGGCCATGTTCTTCACACCATTTTTGCAGCGATGCCATGTAACCGATAGGGGCGTCCACCCAGACATAAAAGAATTTGCCTGGATGCCCCGGTATCTCAAAACCGAAATACGGGGCGTCGCGCGAGATGCACCAGCCGCGCAGCGGTTCGTTGAACCATTCCAGCAGCTTGTTGGCGACATCCGGGGCTGTATGCAGCGGAATCCAGCGCTTAAGAAAATCGCGGAACGGC
This sequence comes from uncultured Lentisphaeraceae bacterium, assembly GCA_964428885.1. Taxonomy (GTDB): domain Bacteria; phylum Verrucomicrobiota; class Kiritimatiellia; order RFP12; family UBA1067; genus JAQVQN01. The sequence continues at coordinate 24,446 of CAYRZP010000012.1, read as the reverse complement.
TCGAGCTCGAAAAACAGATGCTCACTTTCGCGGGTCAGCGGAGAGCGTCCACAGATCGCGCAAACCGGAGTGACCAACTCCTCTGCGGCATAGGTTTGGCCACAGGCGTCACAGGCATCGCCATACTGGCTTTTCGCGCCGCATTTTGGACAGGCGCCCTTGACGAAGCGGTCGGGCAGAAACATCCGGTCGTGTTCGCAGTAAAGCTGCGGCAGGCTGCGCGTGGTGACGGCCCCGCTCTTCAGCATCGCCTCGTACATGGCATTACAAAAGCGCCGATTTTCAGGGCTGTTGGTGGAGTAATAATTGTCGAAACGTATTTCAAAAGCGGCGAAATCGCGCGTGTGCTGGGCGAGGCTGGCGGCTATAAGCTCTTCCGGCGTGATACCCTCATTACGGGCGCGCAGCATCACCGGTGTGCCGTGGGTGTCGTCGGCGCAGACGTAAACGCACTGGTGCCCGCGCATTTTCTGAAAACGGACCCAGAAATCGGTCTGGATGTATTCAACCAGGTGGCCGATGTGGATATCGCCGTTGGCGTAAGGCAAGGCGGAAGTGACAACGATTTTTCTATGCGGTGTTTTCATGATAATGTATTGCGCAAAGGTTTCGCATCAAGCTTTTTGAAGCTCGCGGCGCTTCTTGACCGGCATGTTCAGCGTGTCGGCCAGCAATGCGGTCGCGGCGGCGGGATCGGCAGCCAGCGCTTCACGCACAAGGCGGAACAGAAGTTTTTTTTCCAGGACAGTGAAATTATCGAAGTTGTCGGAATAGGCGCGTATCGTCAGGGCGCATGCGTTGAAACGACTGCGCGCGGCGGCTTCGTCCGCGTCGGCGGCATCCTCTCCGGCAAAGGGATAAGAGCCTTCGTCACGCCACTGCTTGAGCAGTTCGACGGTGATCGCCTCGCGGCGTTCACGGAAGTGGCGGCGGAGAATGTCGCGGGCGGCGTCCAGGAAGGCTTTGGTCTCCGGGTGCATCTCGTCGAGGATCAGCAAGTTTTCCGCGTGCAGGGCGGCGAAACGGTTGGAGACCAGGTATGCCGTGTAATTGAAACCGCTGCCCGGCCGCACAGCCGCGTCCACCTCGTGCAGCGCGAAGCCGTCGCTGTCGCAGAATACCACCTTGCCGCGGCCCTGCTTGTTCTTCCATTCGATGACCTGCAGTTCAGCCTTGGAGCCTTCCGACGACTTGAGATGGTAATTGCTGCTGGCACGCTGCACGATCACAGGGTTGACCAACAGCCCTTGGAAAAAGATGCGCACGTTGGGATAGGCTTTCAGGTACAGGGCGAAATTGGAAGCCATCTGCTGGACGGCCCAGGGGGTGTCCAGCAGTGTGCCCAGCGAGTTCCTGATGTCGGTGATCATGATCTCAGTGCCTGAGGCCGGTCCGGGTGTTGGGCTATCGTCCAAGGTGAAGAGGCTAGGATCATCGGCTTTGCCCGTCAACACGAAGGAGCGCAGACCGTTTTCGGTCTGGATTGTGGTGCGCCATTCCACGCGGTTGCCCAAGGCGAAGGCCTTGAAGCGTCCTTTGCCTTTGCTGCCGTGCAGAACCCGCCCAGAAAGCTGGGTCTTGTTCTTGTCGCGTTTCCATGACCCGCCGAGGTTGCCGAAGTGCTTTTCGGCCTGCAAAGCATTGATGCCCAAGCCGTCATCCGTGACGCGGATGGCCTCGATGCCGCCGAGCGGGTTTTGCACGACGTCGATCTTAACGTCAAAAGCGTCGGCATCCAAGGCGTTCCAGACCAGTTCAGTCAAAGCCTGGATGGGCGAGGCTGTGCAGAGTGAAGTGATGTGGTCCTTCTGAGCCTGGACATGAATGTTTTTCACTGTTCGCTTTTCCTTTTGCAACTAGAAAACCCATAGATTAGCGAATTATTCCGGTTTTGGGTAGGTTTGGTACGAGGAAAGAGGCAAATCATGCTTGCGCGCGGCGCGGTCGATATGCGATACTGACGACAAATGAGAAGCGACAGTTATGCGTTTGACCTGCGACTTACCGGCCTGTGGCTGCTTTGCGGCTACGGGATCGGCGTTGTGTAGTCTGATATGGCAAACGCAAGGCAGGACTCCCGTGGACAATCGCAGCCGATTCCGCGGGAGTTTTTGTTTTTACGGGAACGTATGCGGTGTTGCGCGGGGTTATTGACGGAACAAGTTGAAGCGTGAAAAGGCAGGCGGTGATATTCCGCCTGTAAAAGGGGAGAGAGCATGAGCGACAGTGACAAAATGCGGCGCATCTATATTTTCGACACGACTCTGCGGGACGGCGAGCAGTCGCCGGGCTGCACCATGAACCTGCGCGACAAGCTTCTGGTAGCCGAGCATCTGGAGGCTCTGCGGGTGGACATCATCGAAGGCGGCTTCGCCATTGCCTCCCCGGGCGATTTCGATTCGGTGCGGGCTGTGGCGGGCGCGGTCAAGCACGCGGCGGTGGCCAGTCTGTGCCGGGCGTTGCCGAAGGACATCGACTGCGCGTGGGAGGCCGTGCGCGTGGCGGCGCGCCCGCGCGTCCACACTTTTATAGCGACATCGCCGATCCACATGGCCTGCAAGCTCAAGATGGAACCGGACAAGGTTTATGAGCAGGCGGTGGCCATGGTGAAGTACGCGCGCAATCTCTGCCCGGATGTGGAGTTCTCGCTTGAGGACTGTTCGCGCAGCGAGCGCGACTTCATCTACCGCGTGGTGGAAGGGGTGATAGCGGCTGGCGCTGGAACTGTCAACATCCCTGACACTGTGGGTTATGCGGTGCCGGAGCAGTTCGGCCAGTTGATCGCTGATATCAAGGCCAACGTGCCCAATGTCGGTTCGGCACGGCTGGCGGTGCATTGCCACAACGACCTGGGGCTGGCGGTGGCCAACTCGCTGGCCGCGGTCAAGGCCGGCGCGGATCAGGTGGAATGCACGGTCAACGGCATCGGCGAGCGCGCGGGCAACACCGCGCTGGAGGAGGTGGTGATGGCGCTGCACACGCGGCGTGACTTCTTCAGGGCCGGCACCAATGTCGACACGACCAAGATCTATGCCACCAGCCGTTGCGTTTCGACGGTGACCGGCAGCCGGGTGCAGGCCAACAAGGCGATCGTCGGCGAGAACGCCTTCGCGCACGAGGCCGGCATACATCAGCATGGTGTGCTGGCCAATCCGTTGACCTACGAGATCATGACGCCCGAGTCGATCGGTCTGCCGCGCAACAAGATGGTGTTGGGCAAGCATTCCGGGAAGCACGCCTTTGAGAGCCGTCTGCTGGAACTGGGTTTCCATTTGGACAAAGAGCGTGTGACGGAAATTTTCGCGAAGTTCAAGGACTTGGCGGACCGCAAGAAGAGTGTCAGCGACGCCGACATCGCGGCGCTGGCGCAGGACATCCAGACAATGGTCGTCGAGCGCGTCAAGCTTGACCGTTACAATGTCACGGCCAGCAACGCGATCACGCCGGTCAGCACGATACGCCTGATCCGCGACGGCAAGCAGATCGAGCAGGTGGCCGCCAGCGACGGGCCGATCAACGCCTCTTTCAAGGCAATCAGCCAGATTCTGGGCATCAAGGTCAATCTGGAAGCTTTCCAGTTGACCGCGATCACGGGCGGCGTGGACGCCCAGTGTGAGGCCACTGTGCGTGTGCGGCAAGGCGTCCGGGTTTATCACGGGCGCGGCGTTTCCACGGACGTGATCGAGGCCAGCATCCTGGCCTACCTGCAGGCTTTGAACGTGCTGCTGGATGAAAGCGGGCCTGGCTGATTTCAGCGCATGGCGCGGCGGACGTTGCGGTTGCCGCCCGGGCCGCCGGGCATGGCTGGCATGAACGGGTTGCGGGGGCGGCCCGCATTGTTCTGCCCGCCGGACTGGAAGCCGATAACGACATCGCGTCCATCGAGATCCAGCTCGGCGCTGACGGAAGTGTGTGTGCCGTCGGAGATGCCAGGCTTGATCTTGACGGCCTCGGGCTGTCCGCGGGTGTCGAGCAGCCAGATCTTTGGGCCTTTCAGTTCCGTCACAATGTTGGTGGGTGCGAAGCGCAAGGCCGCGACCGGCACGAGCAGGGTGTTCTCCGCGCGGTCGACCTCGACGCCGATGTTGGCGGTCATGCCCGGGAAAAGCTTCTCGTCAGGATTGTCGGCTTCCACGATGACAGGGTAGGTGACCACATTCTGCACCGTAGCGGACGCCAGCCGGATCTGTTTGACAATACCCCGGAAAGTGTCGCGGTAGGCGTCTACCGTGAAAGAGACGGCCTGGTTGGTTCGGACCTGTCCCACGTCGGCCTCGGGGATGCTGGCTTCGACCTGGATGCGTTTTAGATCGGTGGCGATTTTGAAAAGCTGCTGGGCGTTCATGGACGAGACGACGGTCTGGCCCTCGTCGACATTGCGCGAGATCACCACACCGTCGACCGGCGAGCGGATGGTGCAGTATTCCAGATTGGTCTTGGACTGCTTTACGGCAGCCTTCATCTGTTCCACCGCGGCCTCGGCGATCTTGACTTGCGCGGCCAGTGCATCGCGTTCGGCCAGGGACGCGTCCAGATCCGCCTGCGACAGCATCTTGCGGTTGGCCAGCTCGCTTTTGCGGAACAGATCCTTTTCGGCCAGCGCGAGTTTGATCTTGGTCTGCTCCAGATTGGCTTCGTTGGATTTGAGCTGTGCCCGGTCTTTGGCATGGTTGGCCTCATAAACGTCAGGGTCTATCAATGCCACGACCTGGCCGGCTTTGACGATTGAGTTGAAGTCCGCGTCGAGGCGGATGATGCGTCCGTTGACCTGTGTTCCGACCTCGATCTCTTTGATGGGCTGAACAGTGCCGGTGGCGCGGATTTCCTGGATCACGCTCCCGCGCGTGACGGCGGCGGTGCGGTATTGGAGTGGCGCTGCCACGTTTTTTTTTGACTTGTACCAATACCAGCCGCCTGCGGCGGTTGCAGCAAGCACAAGCAAAACCATTAAAAATTTCATCGTCGGCCTTTCGGTATCTCGCGGCGTTTATGCGTACGCTTTATTAAACGCACAGAGGTTAACAAAAATTGGCAGGAGTTCAAAGGCGGGGGATACGCGGCCGCGATTATGGGTGGGCTGACGCGCGCCTGAAATGAGGGTATCGCGTTAATGTCGGCCGCACCCGGCCTGTAGCGAACGGCAAGTCGAAATATTTTTGATAAAAAGCTAATTGTTTGTAACAGACGGCTTGATTTAATTTTATAAGATGCTTGCCATCAATTCCTTACGTTTTTTATTTCCGCAGCGAAAAAAAACGATTTGGGGTTGACTTTTGGTGGGGGAAAGTGTTGAATATTGTCACAAAAGGTCAAGCTATGGCGTTTAATGGCAAACAGGTTGTGACGGTGGCTGCTGGACCGGGACTGCTGGTCGGGCGTTTTGACCACAATTTGGATTTGAAGCGTCGCCTGATCGTTCCGGCCGGCTGGCGCGAGCTGATGGGCTCGCCGGATTATGTGTACGTTTTTCCGGATCCGAACGAGCGTTGCCTCAACATCATACCGCCGGCCGAGATGGAGGGGCGTCTGGAGAAGCTGCGCCAGCGGGCGCTGTTCGACAAGAAGGCCGGGGTCGCGCAGCGCATCATCGGCGAGAATGCGGAGCAGGCTTTTCTGGACGTGCAGGGGCGCATACGCATACGCGACCGGCTGCTGGCGTTCGCGGGCTTGGACAAGACGGTTGTGATGATTGGCGCCATGAACCGCATCCAGCTTTGGTCGCCGGTGTTGCAGCCCGAGCAGGCGAAGGTTGACCAAGTGTCGCTGGCGGCTTCCTGCAGCGACATAGAGTTTTAAATTGTGCCGTGCGGCGGCCGCGCGGCCGGGCTCGGAAGTGTTTATGCATCAGTCGGTCTTACTGCGAGAAACCGTTGAGGCGCTGGCGGTTGTTCCGGGCGGGAGTTACATCGACGGCACGCTCGGCAACGGGGGCCACGCCTGCGAGATCCTGCGGCGGGCCGGCGCGGGCGGCAGGCTGATGGGGATTGACCGCGACCGTGAGGCCTTGAGGCGCGCCGCCGGGCTTTTGGCGAACCTGCCGGGGCAGAAGGTGCTGGCGCACGGGAGGCACGGCGGGATCAGGGCGTTGGCGGATGCGAACGGGTTTGCGGAGGTTGACGGCATAGTGCTTGACCTGGGCGTGTCGTCGGAGCAGTTGGACGCGCCGGGGCGCGGCTTCAGTTTCATGGCGGACGGGCCGCTGGACATGCGCATGGACCAGTCGGAGGGAGAGTCCGCGGCGGAGTTGCTGGCCCGGCTGGAGGCGGAGGAACTGGCGGAGATTTTGACGCGTCTGGGCGAAGAGCCGCAGGCGCGACGGATCGCCGGAGCGATTGTCCGCGAACGCGCTCGCGGGGCTATCGTCACCACCGCGCGTCTGGCGGAAACGGTCAGCCGCGCGGCTGGCGGGCGCAAGGGGCCGCGGCATCCGGCCACGCGCGTTTTCCAGGCGCTGCGCATGGCGGTCAACCGCGAGATGGAGGAATTGGAGCAGGCGTTGGATGACGGGCTGCGGCTGTTGAGGCCGGGCGGACGGATGGCGGTGATAACCTTTGAGAGCCTGAGCGACCGTCTTGTGAAACGTTTTTTCGCCGCGCACGTCGGGCGGTGGGTCTCGCTGGAGCAGGGTGGCGAGCGTTGGGAAGGCGCGCTGCCGGCGGCGGACAAGGTCACGCGCAAGGCTGTGCGGGCCGGAGCGGAAGAGATCCGGGACAATCCGCGCGCGCGTTCGGCAAAACTGCGCGCGGTTGAGAGGAGTCAGGAATAAGGGAATGATTTTTTCGTAGGAGGTTCTTGAAATGCGCAAAAACCGTAGAAGGCATGTAAATGCAAAAGTGCTCTCGCCTGCCGTGGTAGGCATGAGCGTGTTGATTGTGAGTCTGACGTTGACTTACTGCTGTCTGGATTCCAAGTGCAACCAACTGGGCCAGGAGATCCGCAAGCACGAGCAGCGTTTCGAGACGCTGGAGGACGAGCGGGTGCGCGAAGAGGCGCGTTGGAACGACAAGCGCACGCCGGAAAAGTTGAATCAGGCGATGCTGCGGCACGGTTTGGAGATGGACTATCCGGCACCCGACCAGATGGTGCGCATAGGCGTTGCGGGCGAGCCTATGCCCGGGCAGATCGCGCTGGCCAAATTCCGCAAGGAGCGGGCTTCGGCTGAGCGTGTGGCCCAAAAAGGGCAGCCGTGACAGCATCGGCGGAGGTAAAAGGGTGTCATGCATGAGCGGGGCATACTCATACGCGCATGGCTCGTTTCGGCTGTGTTCTTTCTTTGCTTTGCCCGGCTGGGTTTTAAGCTGGCCTACCTGCAGCTTTCTAACCATTCAAAGGTTACGGGGCGTGAATACAAGCGCACCTTGCTGGCGCTGAGGGGGCGGATCTTCGACCGCAACGGCGAACAGCACCCGATGGCGTTAAGCCTGCCGGCCAGACAGTTTTTCATCGACCCGAAGTCTGTTAAGAAAGAACACGATGTCAAGTCCGTGGCCAAGATTGTCGCGGAGAGCCTGGGACTGGCGGAGGCCGAGGTGATGGCGCAGTTCCGGCGCAAGGATTCTCGTTATATCCCGATCGCGCGATCTACCGATGACCGTGTGTATGGAATGCTGTCGGACAAAAGCCGTGTCAGCGGGGTGAGCGCGGATAACATCACGATCAGGCGTTACCCGCAGGGGCGGCGCATGGCGCACGTGTTGGGCTTCGTGAACAGCATGGGTGTCGGCGGGGCCGGCATCGAGCAACAATTCAATAACAAACTGACCGGCTCGCATGGGATGATTGAAGGCGAGAAAGACGCCTTGCGCAGCGAGATCTTCAGTCGCCGCAGCATACATGTGCCGGCCATTGCCGGGGCGGACATTTATCTGACACTCGACCATAATATCCAGTATGCGGTAGAGCAGGCCTTGCAAGAGGTGGTGGAGAAGTTTGATGCCACGGGGGGGTGGGTGATTGTGCAGGATGTAAAGACCGGCGCGATCTTGGCCATGGCTTCCAGCCCTGATTTCGAGCCGGAGAATTATACCGATGAGAGTCTCGACGTCTGGCGCAACAACGCGCTGGCGATTGTATACGAGCCGGGATCGATAATGAAGGCCGTGACGGTGGCGGCGGCGCTCAACGAGCGACTGGTGACGCCGGAGACGGTCATCGATGCCGGCGAAGGGATCTGGTTCTATGCGGGCAAGCCGCTGCGGGATCATGTCACCGGGCGGATCACGGTCAGCACCGCGCTGAAGAAATCCAGTAACATCGCTTGTGCCAAACTAGGCCTGATGCTTGGCAGCAAACGTCTCGAGGGTTATTTACGGGCATTTAATTTCGGGTCCAAGCTCGGTATCGAGTTGCCAGGCGAAGAGCGCGGCATACTGGCGCGGTCAAAGGATTGGGACAAACTGAAGCCGACACGCATACCGATCGGCCAGGGCGTGGCGGTGACCGGGCTGCAGATGATCAACGCCTATTCGGCGTTGGCGAACGACGGGGTCATGATGCAGCCTTATGTGGTTGAAAAGATCGTTTCGCCTTCGGGCGAGGTCGTTTTCAAGGCAGAGCCCAAGGTGCTGGGCCGCCCGGTGCGCGCGGAGGTGGCCCGCACGGTGCGCGCGATGCTGGTCGGGGTGACAGAGGGCGGCGGCACCGGCCGGCGCGCGGCTGTGCCGGGGTACTCCATCGCTGGCAAAACCGGCACGGCGCAGAAGGCTGTCCCCGGCGGTTACTCCAGCACGGACTACTACGCCTCTTTTGTGGGCTTTGTGCCTGGCAGCAATCCGGTTTTCAGCGTGCTGGTTTCGGTCGAGCGTCCGCGTCCGCAGCACATGGGCGGTTATGTTGCGGCGCCCGTGTTCTCGAAGGTCGCGGCGGCCACGGCCCGCTATCTGGAGGTGCCGCCGGATTTGCTGTCCGAGGACGAGACAGACATCGCGGCTCAATGAAAAGGGTTCAAGCGCGGCTGGCGCAGGAGGGGATGGGTTGTTTTGGGGAGTGTGTGATTAGGTGTGTGGGTGTGAGGTTTAGGGTTTCAGGCAGGAGCGAGGAATGAGGTTCTCGGAGATAACGGAAATGGCGGATCTGCTGCAGGGCAAGCCGCCGGGCATAGTGTTCAGCGGTGTGCAGTGCGACTCGCGCCGGGTCAGGCCGGGGGATATATTCGCGGCGGTAAAGGGTGTTAAGGAAGATGGCACCAATTATGCCGAGGCCGCCGTCGCTAAAGGCGCGGTGGCGGTGCTTTCGGAGATGCCTTTGCGTGACGGTGTCAAGCCGGTGGTTTTGGTCAAGGATGTCCGGCGCGCTTTAGCCGTTATGGCCGCGGCCGTAAACGGATGGCCTTCGCGCGAAATGAAGGTGTACGGCATAACCGGGACCAACGGCAAGACCACGACCGCCTGGCTGTTACGTGAGATGCTGCGCGCCGGCGGCGGTAATCCCGGCCTGCTGACCACGGTGCAGGTGGAATACGGCGGTCGCGCGATCCCGGCCGCCCGTACCACGCCGGACGCATGTGAGTTGCAGGGCCTGCTGGCGGCGATGCGCGGCTGCGGCTGCGATTCGGCCGTCATGGAGGTTTCTTCGCATGCGCTGGACCAGCAGCGGGTGGGGTCGGTGCGGTTCGCCGGGGCGGTGTTCACCAACCTTTCGCAAGACCATCTGGATTATCACGGCACGATGGAGGCTTATTTCGAAGCCAAAAAGTTGATGTTCACCCGGCTTGCGCAGGAGAGTCCCGGAGCCCCGGCGGTATGCTGCATCGAAGACGGGCCGGGCTACGGACGGCGCATGGCGGAGGTCGTCGCCGGTCTGCCGCTGAAGCTGGTGACCTGCGGACTGGCGCCCGATGCCGTGATACGGGCGGAAGATGTCGCGCTGGCCACCGGTGGCGGCCGGTTCGTGATGGTCTTGCCGGGCGGGCGCCGCCTACCGCTGAACGTGCGCCTGGCGGGGCGCTACAATGTCGCCAACATGTTGTGCGCCGCGTCAACGGCATTTGAGGCGGGTGTTCCGCTTGACGCGGTTGTTAATGTTTTGGAGTCGGCTGAGCCGCGCTGGGGGCGTCTGGAGAGGGTTTCCGCCAAAACGCAGGCAACGGTTTTTGTGGATTATGCGCACACCGATGACGCCTTGACCAATGTGCTCGGCACCCTGCGCGAAATGACGTCCGACCGGCTGGTTGTTGTGTTCGGCTGCGGGGGCAACCGTGACCGCGGCAAAAGGCCGAAGATGGGCGCGGCCTGCGCGCGGCTGGCCGATCGGCTGATCGTCACTTCCGACAACCCGCGTCGCGAGGATCCGCAGGAGATCATCCGCGACATCATGGCGGGCGTGCCGGAGGGCACCGACTGCAGCATCGAGCCTGACCGGCGCGCGGCGATACGCCAGGCGTTGCTCACCGCGGGCGCGGGAGATGTGGTGCTGGTGGCGGGCAAGGGGCATGAGCCTTTTCAGGAGCTGGCTGACCGCACCGTGCCGTTTGACGACCGCAGTGTGGTGATGGAAGAGGCGGAAGCGATCAGCGGTTAGCGAGTGCCGAACGGTTGTGAAAGATGGAAAGAGAGTTGCCAGTATTTGAGGCGGCAGAGTTTGCGCGTTGGGTTGGAGGGTTGGCGCAGGCTCTGCCGCCGCATTTTCAAGGGGTGGCGCATGACTCGCGTCGGATCAGCGGCGGTTGCCTCTATGTGGCGATCAGGGGCGAACGGTTTGACGGCCACGCGTTTGTCGGGCAGGCTTTGCGCCAAGGCGCTGCGGCGGCGATGGTTGACGCTGGCTGGCAGGCGCCGGACGAGGCGGCGGGTTGGCCGCTGATCATTGTCAGCGACACCCGCCGCGCCTTGGCGGACGCGGCGGCAGCTTGGCGGCGCAGATTAAATGGTGTGGTCATAGGTGTCACAGGCAGCAGCGGAAAAACCACCGTGAAAGAGATGGCCGCAAGATTGCTGGGGGGCGCGGGCGGAGCGGTCTGCGCCACCCGCGGCAATCTGAACAATGATTTAGGGTTGCCGTTGAGTGTTCTTTCCATGTGCGCGGAAGATGCGTTCGGTGTTTTTGAGTTGGGCACGAACCAGCCCGGCGAGATCGCCGCGCTGGCGGAGACGGCGCGTCCGGACGCCGCGATCATCACGAACGTCGGCTGCGCGCATATCGGGCACTTCGGTTCGCTTGATGCCATCGCGCGCGAGAAGGGATCCTTGTTCGCGGCTTTGCCGCCTGGGGGCTTTGCCGTGCTCAGCCTTGATTGCGCGTGTTTTGCGACGGTTGCAGGGCTGAGCCCGGCCCGACTGGTGACGGTCTCTTTATCACAGCCCGACGCGGATTTCTTTGGCGAACTGGCGGATCCGTTTGAGGGAACCTTGCGCACGTTCGAAAAAGCCACAGGAGCGCAGACGCTGTTGCGCAGCGGTCTGCCGGGAGAGCACAATGCCGAGAATCTGCTGCTGGCCTTCGCGGCGGCTCGGACAGCCGGCATAACTCCGGCGGCGGCCGCTCGGGCGCTTGACAAGCTGGTATTGCCAGCGATGCGCTGGAGCGTGTCCAGACATGGCGGGGTGACGGTTGTGAATGACGCTTACAACGCCAATCCGCAAAGCATGAAGGCGGTTATCCGCACTTTCATGCGGCAGCCGGGTCAGGGTCGAAGAATTCTGGTTTTGGGCGACATGCTGGAACTGGGGCCGCAAACGGAAAATTTACACCGTGAGGTCGGACGCTTCGCGGCGGGATGCGCGCCGGACTTGTTGGTCGCGGTCGGCGATGCCGCCGGGCGTTTTCTTGCGGATGAAGCAGTGAAATCCGGACTGCACAGTTCGAAATTGATTTGTTATGCGGACGCTTCGCAGGCGGCGGCGGTACGGGAAGGGTTCGTCGCTGGCGACATGGTGCTGTTGAAGGCGTCGCGCGGGGTGGGATTGGAAAGGATTCTCGATGGATGGCAGGTATGACAGATGCGGGGCGTTAGTGTTGGGGGCGGGCCTAAGCGGTGAGGCGGCGGCAACGCTGCTGTTGTCGCGTGGCAGCAGCGTGCTTTTAATGGATGAGCGGGATGACCGCATTGACAGCGTGTGCGCGGAAAATGTGCGGCAGGCCGGCGGGCGCGTGCTGTGCGGCAAAGCTGAACCGCCGCGCGACGGATTCGACATCTGTGTGACAAGTCCGGCATTTCCGGCGCGGCATCCCTGGATCATGACGTGTTTGGATCGCGGTGTGCCGGTGATCTCCGAACTTGAACTGGGCGCCGCTTACTGGCGCGGCAGAATATTGGCGGTCACCGGCAGCAAGGGCAAAAGCTCGTTGGTGAAGCTGTGCGCGGACATCCTGAACGGCGCGGGGAAGAGCGCTTCACCGGCAGGCAACTACGGTGTTCCGCTGTGCCGCCTGGCGCTTGATCGGCCGGGGCTGGAATGGGCGGTCGTGGAAGTCAGCTCGTTCCAGATGGAACACACGCAAGAGTTCCGTCCGGACATAGCCGTGTTGCTGAATATCCAGCCCGACCATCTTGACCGTCATGCTGATATGGAAGAGTACCGGGCACTGAAGTACAAGATGTTTGCCGACATGCCTCCAGATGCGCTGGCCTTGTTGCCGCAGGGGTTGGATGCGGTCGGGAGGATTCCGCCCGGTGTGGAGGCGCTCCGGTTCGGAGGAGCGGATTGCGTGGACTGGGCCTTCGCCGGAGGCGCGGTAGAGGGGCATGACGGCGACAGGCGCGTGCGCGTAAGTCTTGCGGCATCATGGTTCGACAACGAGGTCTTGGGGCTGGCCGCCGCGGCAGGCGTGGCGGCGCTCAGCCGTGCCGGGGTGGCTGCTGCGCTTATAGAACGGGGGCTGGCCGCGTTCGAGCCGCTGCCCCACAGGCTGCAGATGATAGGCTGTGACGACCGTGGAGTGTGCTATGTGGACGACTCCAAGGCCACCAGCCTGGCAGCTTTGGCCGCGGCTTTGCGGATGACGAGAAAGCCTGTAAGGCTGATCGCGGGCGGGCTGCTTAAAGAAAAAGAAATGGGTATCGTAAAAGAGTTACTGACACAAACCACAAAAAAGGTATATCTTATAGGCAAATGTGCCGAAGAGATGTCTAGCGCTTGGGCGTCATATGTACCGTGCTTAGTGTGTGGCACGCTTGACAGGGCGGTCTCTTTGGCGGTGCGTGAGTCAGACGCGGGAGATACCGTGCTGCTTTCGCCCGGGACTGCAAGTTTTGATCAGTTTAAAGGTTATCGGGAAAGAGGAGAACGTTTCACGGAATTGGTTCGCGTGGTTGCGGGCCTTTGAACGCTTTTTTCCGGTATCAGAACGACAAGGAGAGATGATGAATCGTAAAAGCATACGTGTTATAGCGGCATCCAATCTGGCATTGGGGTGCCTTCTGCTGCAGGGTTGCGGAATGTTCGGTAAAAAAACTGAAGGTGAGGTCACCACCATTCCGGAGCAGGGGCCGGTATTGGTGACGCCGGTCGAACAGCTTGAGCCGGTGAAGCCGGTTGAAGTTACGGCGGCCGCGCCTCTGCCCATGGTTCAGAGTTCCACCCCGTACACGATTCAGAAGGGCGACACCATCTCTGCGATCGCCTTCAAATACAATCTGCGTTGGCAGGATGTGCTGGCGGTCAACCCTGGCATCACACCATCGCGTCTGCGGGTCGGCCAGGTCATACAGCTGCCGGGTGTTGTTGACGTTGCCAAACCGCGTTCCGTGCCGGCGACCACGCCTAAAGTGACCGCTCCGAAGACCGCTCCCGCAGTCGACTCCACAACTTCAACGTACGTCGTGAAAGCCGGCGACTCGCTTTCGGTCGTCGCATCCAGACACGGCATCAAGACCGCGGCGCTGCGCGATGCCAACAATCTCAAGGGCGACAAGATTGTTGTGGGCCAGAAACTGAAGATACCGGGAGGACGTAAAGCGGCCGTTGTCGCTGACGTCAAGAAAGTTAGCCCGCCCAAAAACGAGGCGCCCAAAGCGGCTACGGCAGCCAAGTCCGTGAAACCTGTCGCAGCGCCCGCGCCCGCCGGGGCCGGGGCGGTTGAGCCGCCGCCCGCACCCCCGCCTGCGGTGGAGACTGGCACGGTTAAAGTGGAGACCGCCACACCGCCGCCCGCGCCGCCCGCGGAAGACCTGAATGTGCAGACCTATACGGTCAAAGAGGGTGAAGACCTGTATGCTGTGGCAATCCGCTGGGGTGTCAGCCCGAGTGACCTCAAGACATTGAACAACTTGAGTTCCACCGATATCAAGGCGGGCACGGTCCTGAAGATACCCAAGGGCGCGCAGTAGCAGGCACGGCGGGCGCAAGTCATGCGGAAAACTTTGACGGCACTGGCGACCACAGTGGTGTTGCTGCTGGGAGTGGGAGTCGTTGTTTTGGCTTCGGCCAGTGCCGTACGGGCTCAGGGGCTTTATGGCGACCCGCATTTCTTTGTCAAGCGGCAGTTGATTTGGCTGGCCTTGGCTATCGGCGTGGTGTTCGCAGTCAGCCGTTTCGATTACCACTGGTGGCGTGAGATGCCTGCGCTCACAGTCGGTTTTTATGCTGCGGTTTTAATCGCCCTGATGCTGGTTTTTGTGCCCGGGATCGGGGTCAAGGTCAACGGCAGTTACCGCTGGCTGCAGCTAGGCCCCATCCGTGTCCAGCCGAGCGAGTTCGCCAAAATCCTTACGGTTGTCGCCGTGAGTGTCTGGTTCGACCGGGTCGGCTGGCGAGTGCGTCAGTTCTGGAAGGGTGCGGTGTTGCCCTGCGCGGGACTGGCCGCAGTGGCCGGACTGATAATCGTCGAGTCGGATTTTGGCGCTACGCTCGTGGTGCTGGCCGCGGGTGGTGCGCTGATGTTTGTGGCCGGAACGCGCATCTGGTATCTGCTGGCCTTTGGCGCGTGCGCCTGCGTTCCGGTGGTGGCCATGATAGCGGCCAATCCAAACCGGATGGAGCGCCTGCTGGCCTGGTGGGTAAAGCGTAGCGGCGGCACCACAAACTCGCCTGCCGCTTATCATGTGGAGCAGGCGCTGGTGGCCTTTAAGAACGGCGGCCCATGGGGAGTGGGCTTCAACCAGAGCATCCAAAAATACAACTACCTGCCCGAGGCGCATACGGACTTCATCTTCGCCATCGGCGGAGAGGAGTTCGGCTTCCGCTTCTCGATCATCATATTGCTGGCGTTCGCGGTGATACTTGTGTGCGGAATGCTGATAAGCATGCGCGCGCCTGACCGCCTTGGGCGCCTGCTGGCTTTCGGCATGACCCTGCTGCTGGTGTTCCAGGCCGTGTTCAATATCGGCGTGGTCACTGATTGCTTGCCTACCAAAGGCTTGGCCCTGCCCTTTATAAGTTACGGCGGCACCAACCTGATCGCGGCACTTTTCGCGGTAGGAACACTTTTCAATGTCGGCAGGCACATCGACGTTTTTGACGAGCGTATGCACACGCAGGTGGTCAAGAATGCCGCGATCAAGGTCTGACATGGTTCAGTGTCCGGTTTCAGGGTGTCGCGGTTTTGATTCGCAGGCCTGTCGGCTTAAAGCGATAATCGAAAAAAGGTGAATGATGGCTGGAATTTTCAAGGCGTATGATATCCGCGGCATTTACGGAAAGGATCTCGACGGCGAGACCTCTTATAAGATAGGACGTGCGTTCGTGACTTTTACCGCCGCGCGCAAGGTGGTGGTGGCGCGCGACATCCGTCCGCATTCTGAACCTTTGTTCAAGGCGTTGGTGCGCGGCATCATTGAACAGGGTGCGGATGTCATAGACATCGGCTATGCCTCAACCCCTATGTCATATTTCGCCAACGGCACACTGGGTGCCGACGCGAGCGTGATGATAACCGCCTCGCACAATCCGGCCGAGTGGAACGGCTTCAAACTCTGCCGCGCGCAGGCCGTGCCGATAAGCGGCGCCACCGGCATCATTGAGATCGAGCAGATTGTGCTGAGCGGGAATTTCGCCCCGCGGCCTGAAACGCCCGGCATGGTCTCGTCTTATGACATCGCGCCGGAATATGCCAGGCATGTTGCGACATTCGCGCGTCTGGAGCGGCCTGTCAGGGTCGCCATCGACTTCGCCAACGGCATGGGCATCTGGGAGGCCGGGGCCTTGGAGGGGCTGCTGGAATGGGACGGTCTTTTCGGTGATCCGGACGGCAGCTTCCCGAATCACGAGGCTAACCCCTTGCATCACGCGACCCTGCGCGATCTGCAGGCGAAGGTGCGCGGCGGTGCGTTCGATTTCGGCGTGGCGTTTGATGGCGACGCTGACCGCGCCGGTTTTATTGACGAACGCGGTGAAATCATCCCTATGGACTTGGTGACGGCGCTGGT
>CAYRZP010000012.1:6733-8043 GCA_964428885.1 uncultured Lentisphaeraceae bacterium | reverse complement strand
GAGATCAACACGCATGTCATCCGTGACCCCAAGGTGATCCTGGCCGAGATTAAGGCCGCTTACGCCGACGGCAGGCAGTCGGAACTGGACGGCGTGAGTGTCGGCTATGACGAATGGTGGTTCAACGTGCGCTGTTCCAACACCGAGCCGCTGGTGCGGCTCAACCTTGAGGCCGACACGCGGGAACTGATGGAAGAGAAGCGTGACGAGATTCTGGCTTTGATCAGAAAATGAGACGCACTGGGCAGGACGGAGTAAGGTTATGGCCAACGGAACTGTTCTCAAAGAGTTGCTTGAAAAATACCGCGGTTTTTTCGGGCGCGAACCGGAGGTCGCGGCGTACGCGCCCGGCCGTGTCGAGGTGCTGGGCAACCATACCGACTACAACGAGGGTTACGTGCTTTCGGCGGCGATCAACCGCGGGACTTTTTTCGCGGCGGCGCGCAAGTCCGGCCAGTCGTGCCGTTTGGTAGCCGGCGATCTGATGAGGGCGGTTGCTTTCGACATCGGCGGCATCAGGCGTTCGACAAGCGACACATGGCAGAACTATGTCAAAGGCACACTGGCCGGACTGGCTGAGTCAGGCGGAATCGGTCACGGGTTCGATGGCATGTTTTTAGGCAACATCCCGTTGGGTAGCGGCCTTTCCAGCTCAGCGGCGCTTGAGATGAGTGCCGGTCTGGCGCTGGCCTGGCTGTACGGCATGGAGGTGGACAAGCTGACACTGGCGCGGATCGGCCAGAAGGCGGAGCATGATTACGCGGGCTGCAAATGCGGACTGCTGGATCAGATTTCCAGCCTGGCGGGGCAAGAGGGCTGTCTGGTCAAGACCGATTTCCGTTCTTTGGAATACGAGGCGGTGGCGCTGGGCGATGACGCCTGTTTCCTGATGTGCAACACCCACGCGAAGCACGTTTTGGTAGTCGGAGCGTATAACAAATTGCGGGAGGCCTGTGAACAGGCCTCCGGGTATTTTGCCGGTGTTTTGCGGCATCCGGTCAAAGCCCTGCGCGATGTCAGCATGGCCGAATGGGTTTTGTACCGCGGCGGGCTGGACGCGCGGGTCGCGGATCGCGCCGCGCATCCGATCGGGGAGAACGAGCGGGTGTTGCGGGGCTCCGGACTGTTGGCCAGCGGCGATCTGGAAGGCTTCGGGTCGCTCATGTTCGATTCCCACGAAAGCTCGCGGCGGCTTTTCGGCAACTCCTGCGAGGAGCTGGACGCGGTGGTGAACGCCGCCAAGAAGATACCGGGCGTGTTGGGTGCGCGTCTCTCCGGCGGCGGCTTCGGCGGGTCGGCGGTGGTCTTGG
>CAYRZP010000012.1:3287-6633 GCA_964428885.1 uncultured Lentisphaeraceae bacterium | reverse complement strand
GTCGCGGCGGCGGTGTTCCTGCCGTTCGCGCGCCGTGTGCGGATCCGGACCGGTGTCGCGCTGTTTATGATAGGGATGCTGCAGTTCGGTCTGATGTATCTCGCCTACATGCGCAGCTTCTTATACTTGCAAGGTCACGAGGTGGCGCTGTTCACGGTTATGACACCATTGTATGTGGCGGCGATCCATGATTTCCGGCAACGGCGTTTCAACGGGGCGAATCAATTTTCCGCGCTGCTGGCGGTGTTTGCGGCGGCGGTGATCCTGTGGCAGGGTGCCGCGCCTGCCCCGCTGGCAGGCTTCTTACTTGTGCAGTTGTCCAATCTGTGTTTCGCGGCCGGGCAGATCGCGTACCGTGAAACGTTCGCGGGCGCGGATGCCCCGCCAGAGGAGCACCGCGTTTTCTTTTGGCTGTATCTGGGCGGCGCGACGGTCTTGGCGCCTTGCGCGTTTCTGGAACTGACGCGCGGGCCGTTCGCGCTGAACGGCATGCAGACGGCGGCGCTGATCTATCTGGGCGTGGTCGCGTCCGGGGCCGGTTTCTTCCTCTGGAACGCCGGCGCGCGGCGCGTGTCCGCAGGGGTTCTGGCGGTGATGAACAACCTTAAAATACCGGCCGGTGTTTTAATGGCCATCACGGTTTTCGGCGAGTCGGTTGATGCCGTGCCGCTGTTGGCCGGCATAGTGCTGTTCGGCGCGGCGCTTGTGCCGGTCTGCCGCCGCGGCGGCACAGCCGCTGCGGCAGATTCCTGACCGCAAACGCGCCTGTCATCCCTGCAGGGCAGTTATGCACATGGCGCCTAAGATGTCGTCGGCGCTGCAACCGCGCGACAGGTCGTTGACAGGGTGGGCCAACCCTTGCAGTATCGGGCCGTAGGCGATGGCGCCGGCCAATCGTTCAACCAGCTTGTAAGCGATGTTGCCGGCCTGCAAATCCGGGAAGATCAGCACATTGGCGTCGCCCTGGATGGCGCCGCCCTTGTTTTTTGACGCGCCGACAGCCGGAACGAGCGCGGCGTCCCCTTGCAGTTCGCCGTCAACCGTAACGTCGAGGCCTATCGCGGCGAAGCGTTGCCTGGTCAGCTCGCAAGCTTCGCGCATTTTGTCAACAAGCGCGTGCCGCGCGCTGCCCTTGGTGGAATAACTCAGAAAAGCCAGTCGCGCTTTTCCCCCTATGAGTTGACGGTAAGACAGTGCCGTGGCGTGCGCTATGTCGACAAGTTCCTCGGCAGTCGGGCAGGGATTCACGCCGCAGTCCGCAAAGAGCAGCACGGTCTCGCCGGAGAGCGTCGGCTCGCGCAGATCCATCATGAAAAGCGAGGATGCCAGCTTGATGCCTTTGGCCATGCCGATGCAGTGGAAGGCGCTGCGTAGCATGTCACCGGTCGATGCGATCGAACCTGCCACCATCCCGTGCGCCATGTCCAAGGCCACCATCAGGTTGCCGAAATACAGGCGGTTGCCGCTGACAACGTCCAGAGCCTCTTCCGCGGTCATGCCTTTGGCTTTGCGCTTGTCATGCAAAGCGGATGCGAGTCGCGGCAAATCTCCAGAGGCGGTATAGTCGATCACATCTATTCCGTTGGCGGCAAGCGAGACACCCGCCCGGCCCTCTGCCGCAGCAACCTCAGCCGGCGTGCCGAGCACGACCGGACGGCAGATGCCCGCGCGCGCCGCTTTGACTGCCGCCGTGACAACGCGCGGATCATGCCCTTCCGGCAGGACGATTGTTTTATGCGCGGCTTTGGCCCGCGCCGAAAGGCTCTCTAAAATCCTCATGTCATTCACCCTTTTTCTTCATTTTTGATGACAGCAGGCGGAAAGTCTCCCGCGCTATCATGAGTTCTTCGTTGGTCGGTATGACGATCGCCGGCGTCTTTGACCTGTCCGTGCTGATCAGGCTGATGGTGCCGGGCTGGGTCTTGTTCCTGGCCTCGTCCAACTCACAGCCGATGGCATCAAGTCTCGATATGATCGCTTTCCGCCCCGGAACGCTGTTCTCGCCGATCCCACCCGTGAAAATGATGGCGTCGGCGCCGCCCAGCAGGGTGTAATAACCGCCGATGTACAGCGCCGCGCGGTGCCCGAACATGTTGAGGGCGTTCTCCGCCGAAGCCTTGCCTTGCGCTGCGGCGTTGACCGTGTCGCGCATGTCACCGCTGCCGATGCCGTTGATTCCCATCAGCCCGCTCTGCTTGTTCAGCATATTGTCAATCTCGTCAATGCTCATTCCCTTGCGCGCCAGGAAAAAGATTATGGCCGGGTCGATATCGCCGCACCGTGTGCCCATGATCACGCCGGGCAGCGGGGTCATACCCATGGTGGTGTCCAGGACTTTGCCGCCTTTGATGGCTGTGATGGAAGAACCGTTGCCGAGGTGGCAGGTTATCAGCTTTAGTTCCTCAAGCGGGCGTTTCAGATAATCCGCGGCCGCCTGCGCCACAAACTGGTGCGATGTCCCGTGGAAACCGTATTTGCGTATGCCGTATTCCTCATAATACTTTTGAGGTATGGCATACATGAAGGCGTGTTTGGGCATGCTCTGGTGAAACGCCGTGTCGAAAACCGCCACGTTGGGCACGTTCGGGAAGACGGTCTCGCACGCCACGATGCCGTCTAGATTGGCCGGATTGTGCAGCGGGGCGAGGTCGGAACAATCCTTGATGCTGCTCTTGACATCTTCGGTGATGATAACCGAATCCGAGAACTCTTCAGCGCCATGCACCACACGGTGCCCGATCGCGTTGACCTCTTTCAGCGATTTTAAGACACCCACGTCCGGGTCGGCCAGCATCTTGCAGGCCATCGCCAGCGCTTTGCCGTGGTTTTCGGCGGCGATGCCCTGCGCGATTTTCGGATCTCCTTCGCGCTGATAGACGATGTTGGCTTGCTGGGTGCCAATGCGCTCCACCAGACCTTTGGCCGCCATTTTCTCTGTGGCCATACTGAACAGCATGAACTTAAGCGATGAACTGCCTGAATTGACAACCAGAATCTTGTCGTATTTTTTCAGCGGCATAACAACGTGTCCCTTCAACAAGAAATTATTAAACGCGCTAAGCGTAAAACAAAAAATAATATTATGCGGTTTGGTGCGTGATTTTGGAAGAACAAACGGGTGTAAATGCGCGTTGCGCGTTGCCGCACAGTTCATGACATCGAAATATGGAGTGCATGGACATGTCTAAGGCAGAAAAGGATGCATATGTTGGGGTGATGCGCAGGCGGTACGCCGTCATGCGCACAAAGAAGGCGCGAAGCCGTGTTCTGGACGAGTTCTGCGGGAGATCGGACTTCATCAAGCGGGTTCCGTTCGAAGTGCTGTGCCTCAACTCGGACAACGGGG
>CAYRZP010000012.1:0-3187 GCA_964428885.1 uncultured Lentisphaeraceae bacterium | reverse complement strand
GGCACGATCGGGGTTTCGGCGGAGCACGGCATGACCACCACCGATCCTGCCGAAGCGTTCACCAAGGAGATCGCCATGGAGCGCGCCTCGCGCAGGGTTCTGCTGGCCGACAGCACCAAGTTCGGCAAGACCAGTTTTGTGAGGTTCGGTGACGTCAGGAATATCAACACGCTGATTTCCGACAAGCGCATGCCCGCGCCCCAGCGCAAGGCCTTTCAGCGCATGGGCGTGGATCTGATATTGGTTTAAGGCACGGTTGAGAATTGTTGATTAAAGGTAAAAGGAGCGGTAAGGATGGCTAACAACAACTATCTGAGCACATTGACACCGGGGTTCAAGCCGAAGGTCTATAATCTAGGCAAGATCCCCGCCTATCAGTATAACGGTAATCTCGGCCAAGAGCTGGAGGCCGGGCGCATGACGGCCCAGCAGGCGGTGGGCGTGTTGGAGGACATGCTGACCATCCGCGAGTTCGAAGAGATGATCGTTAAGCTGCGGACTGGCGCGTACGAGTAGTGCAAGGGTTACGAGTACCGCGGGCCGACGCACGTCTCGATCGGGCAGGAGGCGACGGCGGTGGGCTGCTGCGCGGCGATGGCTTATGATGACTACATCACATCGACCCACCGCGGCCACGGCGATTCCCTGGCCAAGGGCTGCGTGGCGATCCGCGGGATGAGCGTGGAAGAGTTGAAGTCGCGCGTCCCTGCCTGTGCGGCCGGCAAGAAAAAGGATCTGGTGGAGGCGGCGCTGGAAGACCACGTCTACCGCGCGATCGCCGAGCTGTTCGGCAAGGAGGACGGTTATTGCAAAGGGCGCGGCGGCGGCATGCACATCGCTGATTTCAAGGCCGGGCATCTCGGCGCCAACGCGATCGTGGGCGGCGGCGTGCCGATCGCCACAGGCTCGGCGGTCAGCTCGCGTTACTTCAAGAACGGAAAGGTCACCTGCTGTTTCGCCGGCGACGGCGCCTACGCCAACGGCGTGGTGCTGGAAGCTCTGAACTTCGCCGCCATGGGGCAGTTCACCGACAAGGATTACACCAAGAGCCCTTACGGTCTGCCGATCGTATACGCCATCATCAACAACCATTACGGGTTCACCGGGCGTGTGGACGGCGAGGTGTCGGGGACCCGGTGCGTGGCGCGCCGCGCCGCCGGTTTCTCAGAAAACAACATGCATGCCGAGGTGGTCAACGGCATGGACGTGCTGGCCTGCATGGACGCCATGCGCCGCGCAGCTGAAATTTGCCGTAATGGCGATGGTCCGGTGCTGATCGAGTTCGACACTTACCGCAACTACGGCCATTCATTGGGAGACCCGCGTTTCGAGTACCGCACCCGTGAGGAAGAGGCCGAGTGGAAGAAGCTTGATCCCATCGCCAACTTAGAACGGCAACTGCTTGAGAACGGCTGCATCACAGCCCCAAAGCTCGCGGCTTTGAAAGAGAAGGTCGCCGACCGAAACGCGCGTATGGCGGCCAAGGCCGCCTGGTCGCGCGATCCGGAGCCAGCCGATGTGATCAAATACATGTACACCCACACGCTGGTCGAGGTTGTGCCGGAGAAATTCGCGGCGGCCAAGCCGGAAGGCGACTTGCCGGTCATCAAGCGTACGGAAGACGGTCAGCTCACCTATAAGGATGCTATCAAAGAGGCGATGATTGAAGAGATGCTGCGCGACAGCCGCGTGGTTCAGTGGGGCGAGGACATCGCGGAATACGGCGGCGCCTTCAAGGTGACGAAGGGGCTGATCGACGCTTTCGGACGGGAGCGTGTTTTCAACGCGCCGATTTCCGAGGCGTGCATCTGCGGCACGGCGGTGGGCGCGGCCATGACCGGGCTGCGTCCGGTGGTGGAGCTGATGTACATGGATTTCGGCCTGATGGCATCCGACCAGATTTCCAACCAGGCCGCTAAGTGGCACTATATGTCCGGCGCCAATATCGAAGTGCCGCTGGTCTACCGCGCTTCCGTGGGCGGCGGCAAAGGTTACGGAGGCCAGCATTCGCAGACGCTGGAGTCGATGTTCGCGCATATTCCGGGGCTTTATGTGGTTTATCCGGCCACTCCCGCCGACGCCAAAGGCATGCTCAAGAGCGCCATCCGTGACAATAACCCCGTGATGTTCGTCGAGTCGCAGATCATGTACAACGTCAAGGGTGTTGTGCCGCAAGAAGAGTATCTGATACCGCTGGGCAAGGCCGACGTCAAGCGCGCCGGTAACCAGGTGTCGATCGTCACGTGGGGCCCGATGCTGTACGAGGCGCTCAAGGCAGCCGATATGCTGGCGGAGCAGGGCGTTTCGGCGGAGGTGGTGGACATCCGTTCGCTGGTGCCGCTGGACATGGAGACGATTCTGGCTTCGGTGCGCAAGACCGGTCGTTGTGTGGTGGCCAGCCATGCCGTCGGCATCGGCAGCTTCACGGGCGAGATCGCCTCGCGCATCATGGCCGATGCCTTTGACTACCTTGACGCGCCGGTACTGCGCGTGGGCGCCAAAGACGGCATCGCGCCGCAGGCCTACACGCTGGAAGACGCCTTCCTGCCGCATGACCGCGATCTGGTGGCGGCGGTGCGTCAGTTGCTGTGAAAGTGATGCTGCGTAGCCCGCAACCCGGCGGGTCAGTGTTCAGCGACGGGCATGGTCCGAAAAAGTGCGGGCGGACGATTTCGTCCGCCCGTAACTTCGATATGACCAATAGTGCACAGGTTTAAGCCGCGCCCGGTCAATGCACCCGGTTTTCTTTCTTGCGCTTTTCGATGATCTGCTCTGAGAGCTCGAACGGCACGCCCTCGTAACGTTCGAAGGTCATTGTGAAGGTGCCGCGGCCCTGCGTGACCGTGCGGATGGCGTTGGAGTAGCCGAACATCTCGCCCAGCGGCACGACCCCTCTGACCAGTTTCGCGCCGCCTTTCTCCTCCATGCCTTCGACGCGTCCGCGGCGCGAGCAGATCGATCCGGTGGCGGTGCCCATGTACTCTTCCGGCACAGCGACCTCGACGCTCATGACCGGCTCGAGAAGTTGCGGGTTGCCCTTCATGAAAAGATTCTTGAAGCACTGGCGCGCGCACTCAACGAAAGCGAATTCGTTGGAGTCGACCTCGTGGTAAGACCCGTAATGCACGACGACCTTGACGTCCACGACCGGGAAGCCGCCGCACGGGCCGCTCTCCATGGCCTTGAT
>CAYRZP010000011.1:9212-27465 GCA_964428885.1 uncultured Lentisphaeraceae bacterium | reverse complement strand
ATTTAATACATGTCAGTGATGATTGCAACACCAAAATATGAAAAATCGCAAATTTTTTTTGGGGGGGGTGCGGTAACCTATAACCTTTAAAGGGTTACGAAAACCCGACGCGGGCGCCACTGAAACGCATGCGGCCTGAAAAAACTTTAAAGCTTAAAGTTCGGCGTCCTGCGATTGAATTTGAAATTCCGCAAATCCTCGCGTGACCGCCGGGGCCTGCCGCGCGGCCCTTCGTTCCTGCCCGCCTCGATCTCGACTTTCACCGGCACGCTTGCCGCCCCGATCCCGGGATGGCGGAAGACCAGCGCCGCGTTCTTTTCGCGGTAAAGCGCGTCAGCGGCCTCAGGCGCGAAGTCGATCTTGACCAGCAGTTCGCTTTCGCCCCGGCCTGGCGTTACCTCTACAACGACGCCTTCCTTTTTCGGTGTCCATGTCACAGCGCCGGGATCCAGTTTCAAGCCTTTGCCGCGCAGCACCAGGCGCGCGCTCTGCGCCTCGCCGGTCAGCCCCAGCTCGACCGCGCGCGGGAAGGCCGTCATGATCTCGCCGGCGCTGATTGCAAGCGTTATTTTCAAGGGATCGACACCGGACAGCCCCTGCACAGGCAACAGGATCTCAACCTCGTAGTTCCCGGGCGCGGCGGCGACCGCCGCCGCCTTCAGCTCATACGCGGCCGTGTCTCCCGCTTTCTCACTCATTTCAACGCCGACTTTGATGCCTTCAAGGGGCTTGACCTCGGGCTTGCCCAGGCGCACCCCGGGCACGCTCGCGGCAAGATTGAATTTTTTCACGCTCTCGACACCTGTCTCGGGAATGCGGATGGCGACCGCATACTTCGGCAGGCCGTTGAACAGCGGCACGGCCTTGCCGGTGAGGGTCAGCTTGAGGTGCGGCGTGTCGGTGTCGCTGCCCAAAACCCAGATGCTGCGCTCCATGTCGCCGTGCTCTTTGATGGGGTCAAGGCGCAAGGTCACGGTGATCTCGCCGCCCGGCGCCACCTCCTTCGCGGACGCCGTGGCCGTGACGCAGGTGCAGAGCGGCACCAGCCGCTCGATCTTGACCGGCGCCGCGCCGGTGTTGGTCACCTTGAACATGACGTTGGTGACCGCGTAATTGTGGACCGTGCCGACATCCACGACGTTGGTGCCCTTCACCGCCAGCAACGGCACGTTGGCCTTCGAGCCGTCAGAACGGTACACCTCGGCGACAACCTGGCCGTAAACCAGAACTGCGGCAATCACCGTCAGATAAAAACGATTGGTCATATTGTGTTCCCTTAACTTTAAACTTGAAAGAGGGTTTAAGGATATTCTTTCGGCCGCCGCCGGCGCAAGCTCAAAAACGCGCTTAATTGGCGGAGGCGCGGCGGAATTCAACGCGGCGCAGAATCCGGATCTGCAGATAGGTGAACCCGATCAGCCCGACCCCCAGGAACCACGCCATGGTGGTGGCGGCGCTGAACCTCAGGTTGTTGTAAGCCTCTTTCCAGATCGTGAGGCTCAACACGTTCGTGGCGTCGCCGGGGCCCCCGAAAGTCAGCAGGAAGATGCTGCCCATGCCCTGGAAAGCCGCGATGAACGCGCCCACGAAGTTGATCACCATCAGCGGCATCAGTTGCGGCAGCGTGATGTGCCTGAAACGCCGCAGTATCCCGGCCCCGTCGATCGCCGCCGCCTCGTAATAGTCCGGCGCCAAAGAGTGCAGAGCCGCGATATAGATCAGGCTCGCCATGCCCGCCCCGGCCCACACGCCCGGCAGGATGCAGCACACCATCGCCAGGGCCGGATCCTGCAGCCAGGTCTGACGGCCGAACCCGAAGAGCATGACCAGGCGGTTGAGCATGCCGTTCTCGGTCGGGTCGTACATCATTTTCCACAATAGCGCGATCACCAGCGCGCTGGTCAGGTGCGGCAGGAAGTAGAGCGTGCGGAAAAAAATCCGGGCGCGCGGTATCTCGGCCAGCAGCAGCGCCAGCAGCACCGGCGTCAGGAAGCCCAGGAGCAGCGTCAGCCCCACATAGCGCAGCGTCCGGACCCAGGCCGCCCAGAATCCGGCGTCGCAGGCCACCATGATGAAATTGTCCAGCCCGGCCCAGCGGGTCTCCCCGACCAGCCGGTACTCCTGAAACGCCATCAGCGCCCCGCGCAGCAGAGGGTAATAACTCCACACCGCGATCGTCAGCAGCGCGGGCGCGAGCATCAGCCACGGCGTGAGGCGGAAAGGCGCGGCCGGACCGCTTGCGGGTTTGACACCACCCGCGCTTTTCTTCATGAGCAGCCAGACGCAGCAAATCCCCGAGATCATCACCGCGCCGAACACCACCCGCGCCAACGGCCGGCGCCGGCGCATCCGCTCTTCGGGCGCGCGGAACATCAGGCCGCCGTTGGCGTCCGCGTTGATGCTCTTGAGCGCCGCGGCATAATCGAGGTTTTCGCCCGCGTCCGACAGCAGCAGGCCCAGCAGGCGGCGGTCGATCAGATCCGACACCGCCTGCCAGAACCCGGCGTAAGGCTCGGTGCGGGCCAGAATCTCGCCGCTTTTGATCCGCTCGTAGTTGCGGCGGATGCCGGGCGGCACCTCGGCCAGGTATTCGGCGAACCCCAGGCGTTCGAGGTCGTCCGGGACGCACCAGCGCGCCTGGCCCTCCAGAACTTTCTGCCTGACCGTCTCGTCGTTGACCGCCTCGCTGGCCAGAACCTCCACGCAGGCCCAGACCAGGTCGCGCTCCGCCTTCGGCCGCCGGGCCACGCCCTCGGTCATGCTGTAAAAATGCTTGTGCGCCTGGAACACCGGCTTCAGCCCGGCGCGCGCGGCGGGGAACGGCATGATGCCGACCATGTCGGCCGGCAGGTTCAGGTCGCGCGTCAATTGCTCGACCACCTCGGCGCCGGAAAAGAGCGCCACCACCTCGCCCTGGGCGAAAAGCTGCGGCAGGTCCTGGTTCAGGCGCGGCAGGGGTCTTGAAACGCCCTTGATGACATCGGCGGGGCTGAAGCGGATCTCGCGGCCGCAGCGCCGGGCGACGCCGGCGGCAACCTCTTCAGGCGTCAGATCAACCGGTTCGCCGGTTGCCGGATCGCGTGTCCACGGCGCCCAGATCAGCCGGCGCAGAAACGCCGCCGCCGCGACCGCCGCCGGCGAATCAAAATCGGCCTGCCAGACGCCTTCGACTTTCGAAAGGTCCTCGCCGGTGTCCGGCGCGATGAACCTGGTCTCCTCCATGGCGAAGCGGTAGGCCCGGCCGCTGGCGGGCGACACCCGCACGTTCACAACCGGCGAGCCGCCAGCGGCCTGCATCCACGGCAGCCAACCCCACGGCCGGTTCTCGATGCCGAAGGCGCGCTGCCCGCGCTGCGTCTTGGCTCCCGCCACCCGCTTGCCGGGCAAGGTCAGCCGCTGACACCACCGGAAAAAATCGTCCCAGGTCTCGGGCGTGTAATCCGGATCGAGCCCGGCCTGCCTGACCAGGTCTTTGCGGTACACGATCCCGTAGTACCACACGCCCGCCATCGGCACGCCGTAAACCTTGCCGTCCAGGGTGGCCACCTGCCGCCAGAATTGCGGAACCTTGCGCCAACCCGGCCACACCGCCTCCGCATCGCTGATCGCGCCGTCGCCGTCGCGGTCTTCGCCGATCCACTCGTTCAACGGATAGATGAAGCCCTGCTCGATGTCATGCCGCATGATGTGGAACCAGCAGAAATAGATGTCGGGCGCGTTCCCGCCCGCCAAAGCCAGCATGAAAGGCGCCCTGCCGCCCGCGCCGGGCAAGGAGAGCCCGCCCCATTTCTGCGGGTTGAGGCGGGGCTCGCGGCGGGCCAGCTCAAGGATCTGCCGCGTGACCGGGCCTTCGGGCGTGTCGGGATCGTAGCCCTGCAGGAAGGTGACCTTGACCGGCTGCCCCGCGGGCGCGCCCGGCGCCGCCGCCGCCACCAATGTCAACAGGCCAGCGCAGGCCGCGCCAGCAACCAAATGCAATCTCACACAAAGGCACAACGGGCACAAAGGATTCTTTTTAGACAATCGTGTCCGCCTTCGTGACCTGCGTGGCTGCGTGTGAGAAAAAACTTTTTTTTTCTCGCCTTTGTCTGTCTGTAAGGCACTCAAGCACGGCCATGAACCCATGCCATGAAACATACCGCACGCGCTCAGATAAAGCAAGCCGCGAGCGCGGCGGAAAAAAATGCGCGCAGGTCACGATTTTCGTTTGACTTATTCACCGTTTAGGTGTTCATTATAACCGTTTCCAAATGTTGTCTCTTAGCGGATTGCGGTTTGTGAACGTATTGCTAACCATCATAACAAGGACCACGTTGATCGTGGCGTTCGTCATGGTCATGATCGCGGGGATCGTGACGATCACTCCCAAGTTTGCCCAATGGCGCGGCTTGGAATGTCAACGGCAGGAAATGCTGCGGCGCATCGATTACAAGCAAAACGAGATCAAGGTTTTGAAGGACAAACAGCAGCGCTTCAAGGCCGACCCCGAGTTCGTTGAGTTCGTCGCCAGGCAGAACCGGCGCGCGCGTCCGGGTGAGCTTGTGTTCGTGTTCGAGTCTGACACTAACGCCAAGTAGCGCGCCATGCTGGCCCCCGCGCGAGCCTCTCCAGGTTTGGCGCCTATATCAACCTTTCACCAGCCTTGCGGCGCGGCCGGGCGCGCCGGGACGGCCTCCGGCGCCGGTTTCCGGCGCGGCTCGCGCGGTTCGCGAGCGCGCTCTTCGCGCGGCGCGCGCTGCTGACGCTCGTTCATGCGCCGGCGTCCCTCTTCCGCGATCGTATCGCTGACTTTCTTGCGCTGCTCCTCTGTCAGCGTGTCGCGTATTTTCAGCAGTATCAGCGTGTTCGCTTTGGCCTGTTCCGTGCGCAGCTTGCCGATCTTTTCAATGATCGCCATGATCTCTTCCGCTTCCGCGCCCGGCTCGTTCAATATTTTTTTGGCGATCTGCGCCTGCTCAATTGACAATGCCTTGATCTCCTCGTCCAGCGCTTTTTGCCGCTTCTCTATCTCCTCTGTCGCCGCCTTGAGCCTGGCCGCCTGATCCTCGGTGACGCCCGCCTTCTCGAGGAACTCTTTGTTCAGCACCCGCCGCCCGACCCAGTTGCCGTAATTAACCGACCGCATCGGACGCGCAGGCTGCCCGCCTGTTCCGCCCCGCTCTTGGCCAAAGCCGTCAGCAGCAGTGAAAACGGCCGCGATAACAAGAATTTTGACGGCGCATGAAGCGGCACGCCTTGATGAAAACCATTGTTGCAAAGATGCTTTCATAATAACCCTGTCATTGAATGGTGAATTTTTTGTTCGCACTGGTGTTTGAAACGGGATTTTTTAACTTTTATTGCCTTTGTTAATAAAATCGCGGTTTTTACGAAACCGCGCGGCAGGAGCCCGCCAACAGCGGCGGAAAAATATGGGGCGCAATATTTTTCAAAAAACCCTTGCAATATTCTGTTTCGTGTTCGTAAATTGTTTATAATCATAATGTTATAAAGCTAATTTTTTATGTTTCTTGCACCTGCTGAACCCGCGTCCCTGTAAACAAGTTCAATTTCCACGCTGCGGAGCGATTGAAAATCAATCGTCGCTGATGACGTAAATGCCTTGATTTGGGCTTGTTAGGCCTATATGCCCGGCTTGTTGATAACCTGTTGACCGATTGATTATTCTTTGCCCTTGTACGCTTTATCCAATTATGGTTCAACTATTGTGCTGATTGGATGTATTTTCAGACCTGTTTTGATTGAGTGTTAACCATATGGATTATCATGATTTATGGTCAAAGGCATGTGACCATTTGAAAAGCGTGCTTAACGAAAATGTCTACGCGCGATGGATCGAGATCATTCAACCGCAAGCCCTCGACGGCTTGTCGTTCGCGTTGAGCGTTGACAACGAGTTTTGTAAGAATTGGATCGAGGATAATTACAGCGCCTATATTCTCGACGCTTTGAAGGCCGCCGGAGCGCCAGCCGACATTTTTCTGAAATTCACCGTTAAGGCGAATAACGATGAGCCCGCGCGCGCGGAAAAGACAACCGTCAAGCCCGAACCCAAACCCGCGGCGCGGCGGCGCGGCAAAGCTAACGGCAACGGATCCGCCAATCCGCTCAACCCTAATTTCACTTTCGAGAATTTCGTCACCGGCCCTTCTAACAGTTTCGCGCACGCCGCGGCCTTGGGCGTTTCGCAGTCGCCCGGACGGGCCTACAACCCGCTTTTCATCTACGGCCAGACCGGCATCGGCAAGACACACTTGATGCAGGCGGTCGGTCACCGGTTGCTGAACTCGCCCGGCTTGACCGTGAGCTACGTCTTTTCTGAAACATTGCTGAACGAGTATGTAGAGTCGCTGAAGACACGCACAACCATGGAGTTCCGCAACAAATACCGGAACGCCGATGTTCTGCTGGTGGACGATATACAGTTTCTGGCCGGCAAAGACAGTCTGCAGGAGGAGTTTTTCCACACCTTCAATGTTCTTTACGACGCGCATAAACAGATCATCATGACCAGCGACTTGCCGCCCCGCGAACTGTCCGGTCTTGAACCGCGCCTGGTCTCGCGATTTGAATGGGGACTCGTCACCGAGATCGAATCGCCCGACTTCGAGACACGGCTCGCCATCCTGCAATACAAGCAATCACTCAACAAGGTTCGCCTGCCTGATGACCTGCTCGTATTCATCGCCGACAATATCAAATCGAATGTCCGCAGCCTGGAAGGCGCCTTGACCAGGGTAGTTTCGTTCGCTTCGCTAAACAACCAGATTACCCTCAATATAGATATCCTGCGCAATCTTCTTAAAGACTTGTTGAGCGAAGAGAGCCAGAAAGACCTCTCTTTCGACGACATCCAGCGCATGGTGGCGGATTATTTCGACCTGCGCATGACCGACATGTCAAGCAAACGCCGCCCGCGCTCGGTTTCCTCTCCCCGCCAGATCGCAATGTTCCTGTGCCGTAAGCTGACGCGCTCCTCCTTGCCGGAAATCGCCAACTCTTTCGGCAAGACACACGCGACCGTCGTCCACGCCTGCAAGACCATCCAAGACCGTATACAGATTGAGGACGATCTGCGCACATCTGTGCGAGAGATCACGCGTAAACTCGGCCGCGACCCGGTTTCTTTCCAAATCTGACCGACACAACAACCTGTTTATTGCCTTGTCATATCAAGTCGATAGTTTGTTCATCATCCGACGTTTATCTTCAGCCACTCTCAACTTTTCTTTTATTATCATCTCTTATCTCATGCTTATCAACACCTTTCAGCACCTTGTATAAATAAACTAACTCATTCTTTACTAATTACTTATGAACTTATCACAAAATATTTTTTTCTCTAATAATACTGCTAATCATTCTTTACTTTATATATTATCAGCATATAGAATGATAACCTTTTCATGGCGTTTAGACGTTTTGAGCAAAGGAGTTTGAAAAACATGAAATTTTCCATTACCCGCGCGAGTTTCTTTGAAAGCCTGCAGAAAGTGCAGAACGTGGCGTCGAATAAAGGTTCGCTGATGATCCTTCAGAACGCGCTGCTGCATGCAGAGGACGGAAGGCTTTGCATCACCACCACTGATTTGGACATCTCTGAAAGGTGTTATGTCGCGTGCGAGGTTGAAAAACCAGGCAGCACGACTTTGCCGGTGCGCCGCTTGGCCGGAATTATCCGCGAACTCGACGATGGGCGCATCCTGTTTGAGACGGATGATGATGACGTGACTGTTTTGCAGGGAGGCTCGTCTTTTTTCAAAATCATCGGACTTTCAAAGCGTGATTTTCCGCCGGTGCCATGCTCCGAGGGAAAATTCAGCTACAGCATCGATCAAGGGGTTTTTCGGGAAATGCTGAGAAAAACCTGCTATGCCGTGTCTCAGGATGAGACGCGCCGTGTCCTTAACGGCGTGCTAATGGCTTTCAAAGACGGAAAGCTGACAATGGTGGCGACCGACGGTCGCCGCCTTTCGCTGGTGGAACATGAGATCGAATTTTCTCCTGAAGCGGAAATCGAGATGATCCTGCCGGTCAAGGCCGTCGGTGAATTGATGCGCGTCCTGACCAATGAAGGAGAACTTAAAATATACTCGCAGAAGAACCAGGCCATTTTTGAGTTTGGCGACATCATGATCAGCAGTAAATTGATTGACGGGGTTTATCCGAACTATCGGCAGGTTATCCCGGCCGCCTGCGACGAGCGCGTGGTTGTTGGAAGAAGCGCCCTACTGTCTGCCTTGCGCCGCGTCTCGGTTGTGACAACCGACAAATCTAATTCGACTAAACTCACCTTTTCCGCAAACCAGTTGGTCATCAACAGCAACACGCCGGATGTCGGCGAAGGCCGCGACACCGTTCCGATCAAATACGCCGGCAAGGAGATATCAATCGTTTTTAATCCCGAATATCTGATGGATCCGTTGAAAAACATCGACGACGATGATGTTTTCATCGAATTGACCGACGGACACAGCCCCGCGCTTATAAAGTGTTCAATCCCCTTCATATACGTGCTGATGCCGTTACGGATAACTTGAAATAAAAAACCTGGTTGATTTTCAGGGGTTATCTCGGCTATCCTGATTTCTCGTTATTTCAGATGCCTCATGGTGTAACGGTAGCACAGCAGACTCTGGATCTGCTTGTTTAGGTTCGAATCCTAATGAGGCAACCACTCCAAAAACCAATTGCCGCCGTGGCCACCGCGCCCGGCGCGTCCGGCGTTTGCGTGGTGCGCGTTTCCGGCAACGGAGCGCTGGAACTCGGCGACCGGCTGGTACCCGCAACGGTTCTGAAACCTTCGGATCGGCCCGCCGGCACATTTTTCCACACCACCGTGCTCCGCCCCGGCACGCGGGAACTCGTCGATGACGCGGTGATCCTGATCTATCGCGCACCGCACAGCTATACCGGCGAGGACACGCTCGAAATCCAGGGGCACGGCGGCTCGGTTTCAGCGCGGCGCCTGCTGGAGGCGGTTCTGGAGGCCGGCGCGCGCCCGGCCGCGCCCGGCGAGTTCACACGCCGCGCCTTTCTCAACGGCAGAATGGATCTGACCCAGGCCGAGGCGGTCTGCGACCTGATCACGGCCAAAACCGACCGCGCTGCCCAAGCCGCCCGTTTACAGCTCGACGGGAGTTTGGGAAGGGACGTCTCGGCCGCATACGCGGCCATGGTGGAAATTTGCGCCGAGGTGGAGCACTTTTTGGATTTTGACGAAGGCGAGTTGCCTCTTTCATTCATGCGGCGGACGTCGGCACGGCTCTCGGATGTGACTGCGGACATGGCGCGCCTCTCCGCCACCTGGCACGAGGGCCGACTCTTGCGCGAAGGCGCGCTGGTCGTGATCAGCGGGCGGCCCAACGCCGGTAAATCTTCGCTCCTGAACGCGCTGCTGGGACACGCGCGCGCCATCGTGCACGACCAGCCGGGCACCACCCGCGACGTGATCGAGGAGTTTTACGCGCTGGACGGCGTGCCGCTGCGCCTTGTCGACACCGCCGGCCTGCGCGACAGTCCTGACGCTGTCGAGCGGGAAGGCGTCGGCAGGGCGCGCGCCCTTGTCGCCCTGGCGGATGTGAATATCCATGTTGTTGACGCCGCGCTTGCCGCCGCCGAGTTTGCCGCCGCGGAATTGGCGGAGCTGCCGGTCGAAAAAACTCTGATCGCGTTTTCAAAAGCCGATTGTCCGCAGTTCGCGCCGCCGCCCGTGCCGGCCGGGTTGAACGCGGTGAGCGTCTCGGCCAAGAGCGGAGCAGGCCTGGAAGCGCTCAAGGCGGCGCTTTCAAGGATGCTCGACCTTAACGAGCCCGGCGAAGGCCACGCCGCTGTATCGCAGCGCCACGTCGCTGAATTGCGCGAGGCCGTCGCGCAGGCGCGCGCGGCAACCGCCGTGCTGGATGAGCCCGCGCCTGATCTGGCGGTGGCCTCCAGCCATCTGCGGGCCGCCGCAGAGGCGCTCGGGCGCATCACCGGGCGCGTCTACACCGATGATCTGCTCGATAACGTTTTCAGCCGGTTCTGCGTCGGCAAATGACAGCCACCGGGCGTTTCTAACTGAACCGTTTTGTAGGGACGAGATCACCGAACCGTCCGCTCCGGGAGGGACGAGCGTTGCTCGTCCGTGAGCACTGCCATCTGGGCAGGCAAGCAGACGCTTGCCCCTCCCGTTGGTAGGAACGCCCCCACGAGGCGTCTGCGGCGGTTTCGGGGAAACCGCCCTGCCGTCCCCTGTTTCCCGTTTTTCCTGAAACCGTCATCTTTCTCCTTCCTTCTGTGCCCTTGATCTGCTATATTCAAACAAATTGAGCTGCTGATCACGTTACGGCAGGCATTTATGACGTTAGCCTTAACACACAGACAGGAGGATGCATCATGGCACTCGCAAAAGTTGATATCGGTCCTGAATTCAGCAGGGGCTGGGCTCTTTTCAAGGCGAATATGGGCCTGTTGGTCGTTGCCGGTCTGCTGTCCTTGGTCCTGACGCTGATTTCGTGCGGCATCCTGAGCGGACCGATGACCGCCGGCGTTTTCCTGATTATCGACCGGCTGATCAAGAACGACCCGGTCACTCCCCAGGCCGGCGACATTTTCAAAGGGTTTGACTTTTTCGTGCAGTCTATGCTGCTGTTAGTCATCCTGCTGGCGCTCGGCTTTCTGCTGGCGTTCATCCCGGTTGTGGGCCAGATCGCCGGCTTGCTGCTGGGTTCGCTCATGATGTGGGGCATTATGTTCGTGGCTTACCGGAAAATGTCGGCCATGGACGCCCTCAAGAATATCTACGATCTCACCAAGAGCGGCGATTTCACCATGCCGCTGGTGCTGGGCGTGATCGCCAACCTGGTCGCCGGACTAGGCGCCATTGCCTGCGGTGTCGGCGTCTTGTTCACAACGCCGCTCGCCTATTGCGTCATGGCCTGCTGCTACCAGACCCTTTTCGCTGGCGCGGCCGCGGAACCGGTCCAGAACAGCGACACCCCGCCAACGCCTCCGGCCGACCTGCGGCTGTGACCAATGCGTGCGGAGCCCGCCTTTCGCGTGCGTACGCAAAAGCGGGCTCCCCATCCCCGTCTCAAACAACGGCACAACGGACACAAAGGCTTTTTAAACAATCGCCCTCGCCTTTGTGCCGGTCGCGGCTTCGTGTGAAAAACAACATTTTATGTTGTCGCCTGTCCGTAATGAAAAAAATCCTTCAAAGCCGTCTCTAGGGTCAGGCGTCGCATAACTAATCATGCTGCTCTCGTTTAGTCCCGGGACCTCGGGCGGAGGGCTTGTTAATAACTGGTAGATAAGTGTTTATGAAAAGTCATGTTCAGAAAGAGTCAGAGTCAAATATCGTTATCTTAAGATGTTGCATGGTAAGGATTTAAGCGATATATTGCCGCATATAAAATGGTTTTTTGACGCCCGGACAGCTAACATAAGGCTTGTGGATAGTTCTTGTTATCAAAACATCAGAGGCGCGATTACCGCCACCTAAAAATGCCCTGCGTCTCTGTGTCTCTGCGGTTTGATCACCACCAATTCTCACTTCGTGTCTTCGTGGTGAAAAACTAATACTTTTTATCGCGGTCGCTGGTCTGAAAGCATTAACGCGCTGATGCGCTTCCCGCGACATATGCTATAATGACGCGCGTATGAACATGACAAACAATGACAGCACAGCCGCCTGCGGCAAAGCCTGGGACGTGCTGGTGGTCGGCGCGGGCCACGCCGGCGCCGAGGCCGCGCTCGCCGCCGCGCGCATGGGCTGCCGGACACTGCTGGTCACCAGCAGTGTCAAGGCCGCAGCGAACATGCCCTGCAACCCCTCTGTCGGCGGCCTGGCCAAATCCCATCTTGTGTACGAGCTGGACGCCCTTGGCGGCGAGATGGGAATCAACGCCGACTGCTGCGGAGTGCAGTACCGCACCCTCAACCGCAGCCGCGGCCCGGCCGTGCGCGCCACCCGCGTCCAGTGCGACAAAAAGATTTACTCCGACCGCATGTCGCGCGTACTCGAAAGCGCCGGGAACCTGAGCCTTCTGGAAGACGAGGTGACCGGATTCGGCGTTGCCGGCGGCAAGGTCACTGGTGTCGAAACCGCAAAACACGGGTTTATCCCGTCCGGTGCGGTTGTGCTGACAGTCGGCACGGCGCTGGGCGGCAGGATCCATGTCGGAAAAGAGGCGAGCCCGGGCGGCGGGGACGGTCTGCCCGCCGCCGACAAGCTCTCCCAGGCCCTGAAAAACGCCGGTTTCACCATGTTCCGCCTGAAAACCGGCACACCCCCCAGGCTGCACGCTGAGAGTATCGACTGGACAAAAACGGCTATCCAACCCGGCGACGAGCCGCCGCCGCTATTCTCGGCACGGGCGCGGATGTTCCACGTGGAACATTCCGACGCTACCGCGCCCGACGATGATCCCGCCGCCGCTGTTCCGCCTCGGAATTGTTCCACGTGGAACACTATGCCTGAGCCGTGGCCGCCCGCCGCCCGCCCGCCGTTGCCTTGTTGGCTGACCCACACGACGGCACTTACCCACGAGATTATCCGCGCCAATTTGGGCAACAGCGCCCTTTACGGCGGGTCGATCGTCGGCACGGGCGTGCGCTACTGCCCGTCGATCGAGGATAAGGTGGTCAAATTCGCCGAAGCAGGGCGGCATCATGTCTTTTTAGAGCCTGAAGGACGCGGCACGGACCTGATTTATCCGAACGGCCTCTCGAACAGCCTGCCGCACGATGTGCAGGTCGCGATGGTGCGCAGTGTGCCCGGGCTGGAAAAGGCCGAGATCGCGGCGTTCGGCTATGCCATCGAGTACGATGCCGCCGACGCGCGGGACCTGCGCCACACGCTGGAGAGCAAAATTGTCGCCGGGCTCTATCTGGCGGGCCAGATCAACGGCACCACCGGTTACGAGGAGGCGGCGGCCCAGGGGTTCGTGGCTGGCGTGAACGCCGCCCTGCGACATCATGGCCGCGATCCTTTCGTCCTGAGCCGGCAGGAGGCGTACATCGGGGTCATGATCGATGACCTTGTGACAAAGGGCACGAACGAGCCTTACCGGATGTTCACATCGCGGGCGGAACGCCGCCTGATCCTGCGACAGGACAATGCCCGTTACCGGCTGCTGAAACACGCCGAGATGCTGGGGATCGCCCCGCCTGAGGTGATCGCGCAGACCAAGTCTTATGAGGGTATGGTGCTAGTCGAGCTGGCGCGGCTGGCCTCAGCCCGGCACGACGGTATCCAGCTCGCGACCCTGCTGGCGCGTCCGGGCATCTGTTACCGCGACCTGCCGCAGGCCCGCGCTGACCTGCCGCCGGAGGCTGCCGAGCAGGTAGAGATACGCCTCAAGTATGAAGGCTATATCCGCCAAGAGGAACGCGCGGCCGTACGCGCAGCCAACGAGGAGTCGGTGGCGATACCGGATTGGCTGGACTACGCCAGCATCCCCGCGCTGCGCTATGAGAGCCGCGAGAAGCTCATGCGCGTACGCCCTGAGAACCTGGGACAGGCCAGCCGCATACCGGGCGTCAACCCGGCGGACATCGCGGTGCTGTCACTGATCATTAAGCGCGGTCGGCATGAGAAGTGCGTTAGTTGATTAGTGCCTAAGCGCGTTAGTTGGCATGGACCTGAGGATTGTTCTCATAGAAGGCACAGATTTCACGGAGTTTTTTTGGGGGCTTTGGGGGCGGGTCGCGGGAGGGACGGGAGGGCGGCCTCGCCGTCCGTTGGCCCAGCCTCGTCTTTTCGTGCCGATGGGAGGGGCAAGCGTCTGCTTGCCCGCCGCATGTCCATGCCAGTACGGCGGGACGTCCCGGACCGCCGAAAACGCGCCTGGCGGCCCTGTCCGGCTTCTTCTGGCG
Source organism: uncultured Lentisphaeraceae bacterium (assembly GCA_964428885.1). Lineage (GTDB taxonomy): Bacteria > Verrucomicrobiota > Kiritimatiellia > RFP12 > UBA1067 > JAQVQN01. The sequence goes on along the minus strand of CAYRZP010000011.1, from coordinate 13,605 downwards.
TCCGGGGACGTCCGCCCGTACTATGCGGCACCTCTGGAGGGACGCACTTTGTCGCGTCCAGCGAGCCGCAGGGAGGGGCAAGCGTCTGCTTGCCCTGGTGGCAGCGCTCACGGACGAGCGGACGCTCGTCCCTCCCAGCGGCGGTGTGACGCCGATGCCAGATGCCGGCAGTTCCGGTAGCCCAGGCAGGTTCGGTAGCCCAGGCAGGTTCGGTATCGCCGCTGGTTATGCGACGCCGCTAGACTCCCGGTACCGCCTGTCCGGCCGGTACTACCGTTCTCTGGCGGCTGCTTTGCAGCCGCACCGCAATTTACAATTTACAGTGCTCGCCGTGGGCAAGCACTCCTCACGGCACGCGCACACGGTAGAAGCCCGAGCCGCCCGCGGGCGTCAGCCATAGCACGTTGGTGCGCGCTGTCGGCGGCAGGTTGGTGTGTATCGTCGACCACGGCCCCGCCGGGTGCTCCGCGCGCTGCAGCTCCTGCGTGCGCGCGGAGCCGCCCTTCCAGACCAGTTCCAGACCGCCGGGCCCGAAACGCAGGCCGGTCATCGCCAGCAGTGAGCGCGCGTCGGCCGGGTCGGTGTCGGCCCGCCACTCCTTCCAGGTGGCCATGCCGTCGCCGTCCTGGTCGCCCTCCGCCGCCGCCTCGAAATCCTGTGTCCAGCCGTGCCCGGCCAGCCAGTGCTCCGGCACCCCCCGGGCAACGGTCAGGTTAGGCTCGAAACTCGCCCCGACCGTGCGCGGCTGGTAGATCACCACTGTCAGACGGTTGCCGTCCACGCCTGCGTCTCCAATCTCGCCGTTCCATGCTCCTAAGTGGTAATACATTGAAGGATAAGCGGTTATGACAACAGTTGTCCCGGCATAGTACCAGCCTTCAGCCGGTTCCAGAGTGCCGTTGGGGCCTGCTGTGGCGGTCAGACGGTGCGCGAAGCCCCAGCGCCAGGTCAGAGTGGCGTTGTTGGTGATCGTGAACGTCATCCGGTCGGTCACGCCGCCGGCGGGGGAGTGGCCGGTCAGGGTCCAGCCGCTGCACTGCTGGCGGATGCCGCCGCCCATGTCTTCCATGGGCGAGACCACCGAGGCCTCGACCACGGTGTTTTCCGCGAGAACGTGCGTTCCCGCCGCAGGAGTCGCCGTGCTGTATGGCGTCTCCACGTTCAGGCTCCACAGGCGCGGCGTGAACCAGGCCGTGACGTGCTGGTCCTCCGCCACAGCGCTGATCGTGATTGTCCGGCTGATAACGCCGTAGCCGTATTCGCCGGGTAACGGCACTCCGTTGACCGTCACACAGTACAGATAACATCCCGGGTCGGCCTGCATGGTTACCTTTGCGGACGCGTCGCGGAACAGGAACAGGCGGTCGGCCGCGGCGCTGCCCGGACCCGCGACGGCCAGATACAGCCGTTGCCCGCGGCGCACCGTCACCGGCAAAAGCGGCGCGCTCAAGGGGTCGTTGCTCTCCACCCGGATCACCGCCGCCACCTCTTCGTGCGGCGCGATGTGTTCCGGCAGGATGCCGAACGCGACCGGCGCCGACCAGGTGTCGGGCAGGACGCCCTGCCACGCTCCTTGGCGACTGAACCAGGGCGGCACGGGCTCGTCCAGGGAGAACGGCGTGACCCCGGCCACGTACCAGCCTTCGTCATTGACTAAAGAGTCAGATCCGAACTCGAACCGGACGATCACCTCCCGGCCCGCGTACGCCGCAAGGTCCAGCATAATGGTCTGCCATCCCTCGCCGTCACCGGCCAGGCAGGGGTGGCCGGCCTCGAACGGCGAGGCCGGATTGGGGCTGATCAGGAACGGGTAGCCGCCGTAAGGTGTCGCCAGAGCGAATGTGACACCGCCGTCGCTGGAGACCCGGATCACCGCCCCGTCCCAGTAGTACCGGACTTGATCGGCCTCGGACTTGAACCACTGGCGCCACAGCAGGCCGCCGCCTTGCCCGACCCGGAACGGCGGGGTGTCGAGCTTGGCGTGGGAGTCTGCGGGATAGAGCCGCTTGGCTGGATCGCCGCAATACCACACCTCTTCGCCGTTCCAGGTGCGGTTCGTGGTGACGCACCATTTGTCGTTGACGCCGCTGTGCGACCATCCCGGCCCGGCGGCGGCGAAAGCCGCCGCGGCAGCGGCCACGCGCGCGGTCCACACCAAGTCGGGTCCCGCCAGGTTGGCAACCGCGAAGGCTAGGTTGGTTCCTGCCTCGCCCAGTTCCAGCGTCGCAAATTCAGCGGGCGCGACCGCCAGCCAGGGGGTGTCATAGTCGCCGATCACGCTGTAAACCGGCGATTCCGCGACGCCGGCCGCCAGGTAATGCCCGAGCAGATCTTGCGCCGCCACGTAATAATCGACCCGCTTGCCGCCGTGCGACGGCGGATCGAGCTCGGCCTGCCAGATGTTGCCGCCTGCCAGCGACATGCCGTTGGTATGCCACGCGGCATCGCCTTTTTCGCGCCAGACCAGCCAGGCCGACTCCACGGTGAAATTGTCGGTTATCTCCGCCCGCACCGTCCACGGCGGACGGACGCTCTGGAAAGGATTCAAGGCGAAGAGCGTGATCTGCGGCGGCACGGGCGCGCTGGATGGGTCGTGCGGGTCGGTGTTGTCCAAGAATTCCGCCGTGTTGCTCCAAAGGTCGCCGTCCGGATCGCCCGCGCCGTCCATGCCTCCGGAAGCCTGCCCGGTATAGCGCAGCTCCCACCAGTCGCTCAAGCCGTTGCCGTCGCTGTCCTGCCAGAACGGCAGATAGTCGCCCTGCGCCAGGCGCGGCCGGTCCATCACGATCCCGGAGGCGGGGTTGGGCGACGCCCCCGCCGGGGCCGGCCAGCGCGCGCCGTCCACACTCCAGCCGCAGAAGGCGTACTGGGTCGCGCCCATGAAACCCAGTTCCGGCGCGGTCACGGTCTGCGCCGCGGCGCCGGCGTCATGCCATGTCACGCGCGTCCCGAAAAGCTCTCCGGTGTCGGCCAGCCGGTAGCGGGTGGTCAGGGCGTACTGCGCCTGCCACAGCCATGTCAGCGCGCTCGCGTTGCTGATGACCAGCGTGCCTGCGTTGGCGCCGGCCTGGCCGACGATGTCGCCGCCGCCTTCCCAGCCCGCGCAGGCCTGGCGGCAGCCGTCGGCGACCGGCACCACCGCGGGCGCCGCCACATCGAACGGCGCGTTGGCGATGACGCTGTTGGTGCCGTAAGGCGGCAGCACCGCGCCGTAACGCGCGGGATGCCCTTCGACCGTCAAATCAACTTCCACGCCGATGTAGACCGAGAACAGATCGGCAGGCGCCCCGCTCGGCAGCCGCACCGGGGCAGCCCCGCCCCGCTGCAATTCGAAATAGTAGTGGACCGTGACGCCCGCTGGCTGCGCCGGGATCTCCGCCCGGTAAAGCGCGTTGGTCACCGACTCCGCCTGCGCCGCCTGCCACGCGCCGGTCGGCCCGCTCCCGTTGCCCGCGGCCCAAAACAGCCGGGCGTCGCCCGCCGCGGCCGCGCCCGGCGGCTGGATCGTGAAATCCGCCGCCACGGCATGCCCGTAAACCTGCGCCGGCGGCGGCGTGTGCAAGAGGACAGGCGCCAGGGCGCCGCGCACATACAGCGCGGCCGTGCCGCCCCCGTAGGGCACGGCCGCGCCGATGACCCTGACCTGGTAGGCGCCCGCCGCGGCCGCCTGCAGCCGCACGGTCTCGACGGTGTTGACCCTGTCCGGCCCGCTGCCGCCGTTGGCGTGGGTCACGCCGCCGCCCGGCGCCTCCAGCGCCAGGTCCAGATCGTTCACCAGCGTCACGCCCGCCCCGGCGGTCGCGGGATAGTCCGTCCACACCAGCGCCACGTCGAGCGGCCGACCGGCTTCAGTGACCGTAACACGGAAGGTGTTGGTCTGGCCGGCCTCGGGCGCGACGCGGTCGAACAGCACGGCCCCGCCGTTGGTCGGGAAAAGCGTCGCCTCGATGTCAGGCTGGCCCCAGCCCTCGACATTGTTCGGGCTCTCGGCCGGTATCTCGCGGAACGCGCCCGTGCCGTACTGGCCCGGGGTCAGCGAGCGTGATCCGCCCACCAGCATGGCCTTGACCAGCGCCGCCGATGGATTTGCCACCATCGCGCGCTCCGCGGCGTACTGGCGCAGTAGCGCCGCGGCGCCGGCCACCAGCGGCGCGGACATGCTGGTGCCGCCGCAGAAACGGTAAAAATTATTGTTTACTAAGTAACCCCACAGACTAAGGGTTCCGACCGATGACTTTGTCGAGATGATGTCCGTGCCCGGCGCCACCACGTCCGGCTTGACGCGGCCGTCCTCTGCGGGGCCGCGGCTGGAGAAGGCCGCCATACCCTGCCGGTAGGGCGAGACGGTCGCGCTGTAGGATATCAGGTCGCTGCGGATGGGGTTGGCCGGGAA
>CAYRZP010000011.1:6141-9112 GCA_964428885.1 uncultured Lentisphaeraceae bacterium | reverse complement strand
GCGAGACGGTCGCGCTGTAGGATATCAGGTCGCTGCGGATGGGGTTGGCCGGGAAAAACTTGATGGCTGTATAACGGTCGCTGAAAATATTCCAGGTTGAAGAGCTGTATCCCCCGCTGCCGCTCGGGCGGTCGTTCTCGGTCGCGCCGACAGCCACGACGTTCTTGGCGGCGGCGGGCGCGTTGATGGCGCGGTCGTCAACCACGCCTGAGGAATCGCTGTCGCGGCCGGAGTTGCCTGCGGAGATGACCGCCAGATGCTCAGGATGCTCCCAGGCGAACAGGTCGGCAGTGCCGCAATAAATCGTGTATGCGCCGTAGCTGTCCTGACCCCAACTGTCGGAATGCAAGCGCGCGCCCAGAGCGTAAGACTCGCCGAAAAGCTCGCCGAGGTCGTCCGGAATGCCGTCGAGAGAGTTGGTGTTAACGGCGCCAACCGCCTGGTGAACCAGCTCGGCCTCCCAGGCCATGCCGCGGTATTTGCCGGCGCTGTTCGCGCCGTTGCCCAAGATCGAGCCGGCCGTGTGTGTGCCGTGGCCGTGGATGTCCGAGGCGTTGCCCGGACGGGTGGGGCTGCGCGCGATGATCGCCCGTACGCGCCCCCTTAAATCCGCGTGCAGGGTATTTGTGACGCCGGTGTCGAGCCCGGTGTCGGCGTGCCCCACGACCTGGCCGCGGCCGGTCAGGCCGCGCAGGTTCCAAACATTCGTGACGTTGAGGTGCGACGGTATCGCGGCCTTGTCGTTGCGGGTCTGCGGCAACGCGCGCTCCTCGATCCACTGCACCTCGCCCAGCGCGGCCAGGCCCTTCACCGCTGCCAGCGGGAGCACGGCGCGCACGAGGCCGCGGTCTTTGGCCGCGGTGGTCTTCTCCACCGCGCCGCCCGCCGCTTTCACGGCATCCGCCACTGGCGCGGTGTCCTCCGGCGCGAAGGTCTGGATCATCACGCGCGCCCGCGTCCCGGGCGGCTGCGCCGCCGCCAGATAGGCGAGGAAGGGCTGGATCTTGTCGGACGGCAGATACTCCTCAGCCGCGTGCACCGTCGGCTCTCCCTCCAGCGCCTTGAGGGCGGCGGGCGTGAGTTCGGTCAGGATCGAGTTGTTCGGGAAGAAACCGCGGACGGTCGCGCCCAGCCCGGTCAGGGTCTGACGCGCCGCCGCGGAGACCGGCACGTTGAACTGGACGATGAACGGCGTGGTGCCGCGCGCGGTGGGGGACTGGCGGCCGCTGGCCTTGTCCGGCACGTGGCGCCGCTCCGCGCTCGCGAAGCGGCGGTTCGAGAGCAGCGTCTGGCGCTCGCGCGGAACGGCAGGGTCGGTCGTGAAACGCGGCGGCGTGAAGCCGCGGCGCAAAGGCGCCAGCACCTCTTCCTCCAGCAGCGTTCCCGCTGCGGCCGCGGCAGGCGCGGCCGCCGTTACCGGCGCGCCCGCGAGTCTGGGAAGGTTGGTCATGGCCGGCGTCGGCATGGCCGCGACGCGCTCGGCCAGACGCGCTGAAGCGTCACCGCGACGCACGTCAGCCTCAGGCCGCGCGCGGCGCCGCTGGCGGTACAAGAAGGCCAGACACAGCAGCAGCACCACCGTGACGCCGAAAATTATAAGCCGGGCTTTCATGAAGTAAGCTTATGATTGTACCCGTTGTGCCCCGCAGACGCAATCAGTGCAGTATTTCTGCCGTCCGTCACCCGCGAATCGGGCACACCCCCCCCGTGCGCGGTCCGAGACGTCCCGCGCTACTTCTGTCGCTCCGGTAGGGGCGGACGTCTCGGACGCCCCACCACCCGCGCTACTTCTGTCGCTCCGGTAGGGGCGGACGTCTCGGACGCCCCGCCACCGTCGGTCTTCGACCAGTCAGTGGGCCGGGGATGCGCCGGAATCGCGTCGACACAATCTCCCGTGCTTCCATTCAGCCCCTTCGGCGCGTATAATGTCCGGTTGGCCATGATTATCCTGCACACACTCTGGCGCGGCGAAGCTTTCCTCTTCTGGGGCGAGCGCGAAGCCTCGCCCGCGGATTTCCCGTCTGTCGGCGGCGGCACGGTCTCGCCCTACGACCCCGGCGCCGCCCGGCTCAGGACCGCCTTGGGCGGCCTGCTGTGGGACGATGGCGGCGAGATCGTTTTAGAGAGCGCGGCAGTGAATCTTCCGACCGCGGCCGCGCCTTGGGGCGAGGCGCCGGTGCCGTCCCGCGCGTTTCTGGCCGACCGCCTGCACGCGACCGCAAACCGCGAGTCCGCTGACGGCGCGTCCTGCGCGCGCCGCGCCTGGCTGGTCACCGCGGCGCGCCTTTCATGGCGGCAGACGCTGACGCTGCTGGGCGCGTGCCAGGAACGGCGTCTGTCCGACAACGTCTTCGCCGGCGAGGATCTGCTGGCCTGCGCCGCGCTCTTCCGCTACACCGGCGCGCTGGTCGCGCGCGGCAAGTTCCTGCCCGGCCTCCGTCGCGACCCGGCCGGACAACAAAGTCTGGCGGTATGGGAACCTGCGCTCGACGGCGAGGAGCGGCGGCGTTTCAGCATCTTGGCCGGCCGCGTGCCGCCATCGGCCGCGGACGGGGAGTCCCCGTGTGCCTGCGCCGCCGCGATGCTGGCCGAGCTTACCGACCGCCTCGTGCGCTTCAGCCTGACCACCACCCTGTCGCGCGCACATGCCGAACACGGCCACTTCTACAGTGCGCATGACGCCTGGTTCGCCGCCCTGCGCGGCGACAGCCGTGCCATCCGCTGGGACGAGCAAGGCGAGCTTGCCGAGCTGCAGACCGCGCTCTGCCGCTGGCGTCGCCCGGTCGAGAGCAGCGCCCGCGCGCAGACCGCGCTGCTGTTCCGGCTGGAAGAGCCGGCCTTCCCGTCCCCTCCCCGCAAAAACCTCCGTGTCTCTGTGCCTCTGTGTGAGAACTCCCCGGGCCATGCCATTAGTGGTTCTGCCCCCTCCGACGCATGGACGCTCAAAATCATGCTGGTCCACGGTAGCCGC
>CAYRZP010000011.1:1596-6041 GCA_964428885.1 uncultured Lentisphaeraceae bacterium | reverse complement strand
TTCTGCCCCCTCCGACGCATGGACGCTCAAAATCATGCTGGTCCACGGTAGCCGCACCGCGCCTTTCCCTCTCTCGCGCGCGGACGCTACAGAGTCCATCCGTGTTTCCGTCTCCGATCCATGCCACGGACGCGACGAAGCGCGTCCCTCCACGACTCCCCGCAAAAACCTCCGCGTCTCTGTGCCTCCGTGTGAGAATTCCCCGGGCCATGCCATTCGCGGGCCCGAACTCTCCGCGGCGCAGGCGGTCTGGGAAGACCTGCTGATCACGCTGGGCCAAGCGGCCCTGCTCTTCCCGCCGCTCGGCCGCGCCGCGCGCCAGGACGGCTATTTCGGCTGCGCGCTCTCGCCTGCCGAGGCCCACGCTTTCCTCGCAACGCATGCCGACCTGCTCGAGGCCGCTGGCTACGCCGTGGAACGGCCCTCTTGGTGGGGCGCCGCGCCGCCCGGCGCCGTCACTCTGGAAGCCGACATCCGACCGCTGCCTTCGGCGTCTGCGGATGCGGACCCCGGCGGACTGGCCGACAAGGTCGAGCTGGGTTGGCGCGTGCTCTTCAACGGCGAGCCGGTCGAGGCTCATGAAATCGAAGAGCTGCTGGCGGCGGAGTCGCCGCTGGTCTTCTTCCGCGGCCGCTGGATGCTGATCGACAACCGTCGGCTGCAGGAGGCGCTGCGGCTGATCCGGCGCCGCCAAGTCGAAACCGCCACCGGCCTGCAGGTGCTGCGTATGGCGCTCGGCCTCGACAGCGGCGGCCACGGGCTTGAGATCACCGGCTTCAAGGGCGCGGGCTGGCTGAACCCCGTGATCGAACGGCTCGACGGCAGCCGTCCTTTCGGGCTGCTGCCGCCGCCGACCGGATTCTGCGGCGAACTGCGGCCCTATCAAGAGCGCGGCTTCAGTTGGCTGGCCTTCCTGCGGCAACTGGGGCTGGGCGCCTGCCTGGCCGACGACATGGGTTTGGGCAAGACCGTCCAGGCGCTGGCCCTGCTTCTGCACGAGCGGGCCGCAGGACAGACGCGCCCGGCCCTGCTGGTCGCCCCGATGTCGATCCTGGGCAACTGGCTGCGCGAAGCGCAGCGCTTCGCGCCGGATCTGCGCTGCCGCCTGCACCACGGCAACGAGCGGCCGCGCGGCGCGGATTTCGTCCGGGCTCTTAAAGACACGGATCTGGTCGTCACCAGCTACACCCTGCTCTACCGCGATTACGCCGATTTCCGCCGTGTCGCGTGGAGCGGGGTCATCCTCGACGAGGCCCAGAACATCAAGAATCCCGCCACACGCCAGGCCCAGGCCGTGCGCGCCCTGCAGGCCGGCTACCGCGTCGCGCTGACCGGCACGCCCATGGAGAACCATGTCGGCGAGCTTTGGTCGGTCATGGATTTCCTCAATCCCGGCATGCTGGGGCGCCGCGCCGATTTCCGCGAGCGTTTCTTCCGGCCGATCCAGACTGGCGCCGATCCCTCGGCGCGCTCGCGCCTGCGCCGCGCCACCGCGCCTTTCATCCTGCGCCGTCTCAAGACCGACCGGCAGATCATCGCCGACCTGCCGGAAAAGGTCGAGAACCGCGTCTACTGCCCGCTGACCAGCGAACAGGCGCTCCTGTATCAGGAAACCCTCGAGAATTTCCAGAACGGCCTGGTGGAATGCCCGGACCAGGCCCGGCGCGGCCAGATCCTGGCCGTGCTCACGCGGCTGAAGCAGATCTGCAACCATCCCGCCAACTATCTCGACGACGGCCGCCCGCTGGCCGCCCGCTCGGGCAAGCTGCTGCGGCTGGAAGAGATGCTTGAAGAGACCTTCGCTTCCGGCGAGAGCGCATTGATCTTCACCCAGTACGCCGAGATGGGCCACCTGCTGCGCAGGCGGCTGTGCCAGGCCTTCGCCATGGAGATGCCTTTCCTGCACGGCGCCTTGTCGCTCAAAGAGCGCGACCGCATGGTCCGCCTCTTCCAGGAGTCCGCCGAACCGCAGGCCTTCATCCTCTCCCTGAAAGCCGGCGGCACGGGCCTGAACCTGACGCGCGCCAGCCGCGTGTTCCATTACGACCGCTGGTGGAACCCGGCGGTCGAGAACCAGGCCACGGACCGCGCTTTCCGCATCGGCCAGACCCGCGACGTGATGGTCCACAAATTCATCTGCGGCGGCACGCTGGAAGACCGCATCGACGCCATGATCTCAGGCAAGACCGCCCTGGCCGGCGAGATAGTCAACAGCGGCGAGGCGTTCCTGACCGAACTTTCCAACGAGGAACTGGCGGATGTGCTGAAACTGACGGTGGAGGGAAACAGTGTTCTGGAGGCCTGACGATGCTGGGTCCTGGGTCTTGAGTCCTGCCCGGGCGAGCCTGTCGAAAAAATGAGCAAGAAAAAATACAGCCCGCGGACGCCGCTCGGCGTCAAGGGCGGCATCCGCTCGCAGTGCGCGGCGGCCGGGCCGCACCGCGTCTGGTGGAGCCGCCGCTGGACCGAGGTCTTCGAAGGCTTCCGCCTCGGCGCGCGCCTCGGCCGCGGCCGCAGCTACGCGCTCTCCGGACAGGTCTCAGCGCTCGAGATCGCACCCGGCCGGGTCGCGGCCCTGGTGCAGGGCGCCGCGCCCGAACCCTACCGCAGCGAGATCATCTTCCAGGCCGTCAGCGGCGCGGCCAAAGACGCGCTGGTGGCGGAGCTGCGCCAACGCCCGATGCTGACCGCGCGGCTGCTGGTCTCGGACCTGCCGCAGGAGACCGAGGAGCTTTTCCGCGCGGCCGGCTGTCCGCTCTTCCCGCAGCGCAAGGATGACCTTGTCAGCCGCTGCACCTGCCCGGATTACGCCAACCCCTGCAAACACCTCGCCGCGGTATACTGCCTGCTCGGCGACGAGATCACGCGCTCGCCGCTGCTGCTTCTGGCCCTGCGCGGCATCACCCGCGCGGATCTCGTCGGCGAGCAGTCCGACCCGTCTGACCAGTCCGACCAGTCCGACCCGTCTGACCCGTCCGACCCGTCCGACAACACCGCCCCCTTTTACGGCGTTCCGCCTGCCTCCGAGCCGGATTTCGGCCCGCCCGCCCGCGGCGCCGCCGCCCGCGCGCCGCTGCTCCGCCGCCTGGGACCGCTGCCTTTCTGGCGCGGCCACGAGCGTTTCCTCGACACCATGGAGCATCTTTACGCGCGCGCCGCCGCGCGCGGCTGTACCGTCTGGACCGGCGAGCCGCTGGACCTGAGGCGCGAAGAAGAAAAGATTGTAGTGAAAGGCGCCTCGCTCCACCTCAAGCGCCGCAGTGTCCGCGCCGACTCGTCGTGGATGTGAAGAAAGGAAAGTGCGTTAGTGCGGGAGTGCGTTAGTGCCTTACAAGCCAACAAACACAATAAAAAACAAGTTGTTTTGGAATACTGGAATAATGGAACATACTGCGGCTTCTTCGGTCTCAACCCCCATCATTCCACCATTCCATCATTCCACTATTCCATCATTCCACTATTCCAGTTGGTTTGCGGGCTTCGCCCGAGTTGGTTAATTAGTTGGCATGATCCGGGAGATTTTACCACAGAGACACAGAGGCACAGAGTGATTATTGGGGGGGGCGAGCGTCCCGCGAGCCGTGGCTGCCGGGACTGCCGGTCCATGCCCTCTAAAAAAACTCCGTGTCTCTGCGCCTCTGTGTGAAAAATCCCCCGGTCCCTGCCAAATTTAGCACTTTAGCACTCTCGAACTTTAGAACTTCTATCTCCCGAACTTGCGTTCGAGCTCGCGGTATGAGGTGAAGATCATGGTGGGCCTGCCGCGCGGGCAGGTGTAGGGCATGCGCGTGAGCGCGAGGTCGCTGACCAGCCGCGCCGCCTGTTCCTCGGTCAGCTTGTCCGCGGCGCCGGCCGCGGCACGGCAGGCGGCCTTGGCCACGATCTCCTCGCGCCAGCGCTCCGAACCGCGGCGCGTGCCCGCGCTCTCCAGATCGTGCGCGATGTTCTCCAGCAGCGCGCGGCACGAGACTTGACCCAGCAGATCCGGCAGGGCCTCCACGATGAAGTGGTCGTCGCCGAAATCCTCCACCGCGAAACCCATGTCCCGCACGCTCTTGAGATGCTTGCGCAAACGCGCCGCGTCCGCCGGCGCGAGCCGCACGGTCTCCGGCAGCAGCAGGCGCTGCGCGGCCGCCCCGCCTTTGACGCACCCCTCCATCAGCCTTTCATACAAAACCCGCTCGTGCGCCGCGCGCGGGTCGACCGTGACGTACCCCTCGTCGGTCTCGAGCAGCAGGTAACGCCCGGCCGCCTGGCCGAGCAGGCGGCACCAGCGCCACGGCGCGCCGGACTCCGGAGCCGGCAGCAGCGGCAGGCCGGAACCGACCGGGGCCGCCGCCGCAGTCAATGGCGGCAGCGGCACTGCCGCGCCGGGTGCGACCGGCGCCGCGGACTCAGGCAGGCTCGCGGCGGCGCCGGGGTAGGGGAAGGCGTCGGGCGCCCCC
>CAYRZP010000011.1:0-1496 GCA_964428885.1 uncultured Lentisphaeraceae bacterium | reverse complement strand
GCCGTCCATTGGGAGGGACGAGCGTCTGCTCGTCCGAGAGCACTGCCACCCGGGCCGCCCGTCGGGAGTGACGGCGCCCCCGCCGTCCATTGGGAGGGACGAGCGTCTGCTCGTCCGAGAGCACTGCCACCCGGGCAAGCAGACGCTTGCCCCTCCCATTGGCAGGGACGCATCCCCGAGGCGTCCGCTGCCGCCTTGCGGCGGTAGCCGATGGCCTCGCCGATCGCGGCGATGATCGCCTCGCGCACTTCGGCGGCTTGCCTGAAACGCACCTCGCGCTTGGCCGGATGGACGTTCACGTCAACCTGTTCCGGCGGCAGGCCGATGAAAAGCAGCACCACCGGACGGCGCTCTTTGTCCAGCGGCGGATAAGCCTCGCGCAGCGCATAGGCGATCACCGGGGCCGTGGCCGGACGCTGGTTGACGAAGACATACTGCTCGCCGCGTTCGTCGCGCGTCACGTTCGGCAGGCCCGCGAAACCAGTCACCTCGATCCCGCCGCGGCGCAGGCCGACCGGCCGCAGGCCGGCGCGGAACTCTTCGCCGAAAAGGTCGCGCACACGCTCTTCCAGCGAGGCGCCCGGCGGCAGACGGTACAGCTCGCGCCCGTCGGCGGTCAGGCTCAGGCCGATCTCCGGACGCGCCAGCGCCTGCAAGGTGAAGACCGCCCGGATGTGCGCCTGCTCGGTCTGGTAGGCGCGCAGGAACTTGCGCCGCGCCGGCACGTTGAAAAAAAGGTCGCGAACCTCGACCGTGGTGCCGGGCGGCACACCCGCCTCGCGCGCCTCTTGCAACGTGCCGCCCAGCACGGCCAGCTCGGTGCCGGACTCGTCAGCCGGCCGGCGGGTCTTGAGGGTGAAGCGCGAGACCGAGGCGATCGAGGGCAGCGCCTCGCCGCGGAACCCCAGCGTGTCGATGCGCTCGATGTCGTCCACGTCGCGCAGCTTGCTGGTGGCCTGGCGCTCGATGCTCAGCAGGGCGTCGTCGCGCCCCATGCCGCCGCCGTCGTCGCTGACCGCGATCAGCTTGCGCCCGCCCGCCGTGACCGTGATGTCGATGCGCCCCGCTCCCGCGTCGATCGCGTTCTCGACCAGCTCTTTGACCACCGAGGCCGGACGCTCGACCACCTCGCCCGCCGCGATCTTGTTGGCCACGTGCGCCGACAGCAGCCGGATATGCCCGTCTCTCACCATGCGCAACAGAATGCCCGCTTTAGACGCGGCGCGTCAAGCCGGAACTGGAAGCAGAGAAGTTCATTAGTTGGCATGGACCGGGATGTCTCACACAAAGGAACGAAGAACACGAAGGTTTTTTGGGGGGCGGGGACCGGGGCATGGACCGGGGGAAAGGAACCGCGAATGAACGCGAATGAACGCTAATGTCGGGGACCGGGGAATTGAAACACAGAGGCACAGAAGGATTGGGGGGTAGGCGTGGACCGGCTGGGTCCTGAGTCTTGGGTCCGGAGTCCTACGGCCCGCTAACGCACCAACGCG
>CAYRZP010000010.1:0-27620 GCA_964428885.1 uncultured Lentisphaeraceae bacterium | reverse complement strand
CGGGAGAGGGGCCGCGCCAGAGGGCGCGTCCCCGTGCATCCCGCTTCTCCACAAAATTTGACGGTTTTCAGATGAAGCGTTATGCGCGAAAGCGCAAAATCGGTTTTAAGGTCCAGTCTCTTCTACATGCGTTGTCCTTGCTGATTCAATAAGTCCACCAAAACATCAAAACAAACATACTCCTTTTTTCAGAAAGGTTGCAACCGTTTTTTTAATCCACTTGACACGTTTCTTTGGAACATCCGTGTTCCGTGCCGTGCAACGAGGGCGGGATTCAGGATGGTTGATGGTTAAGAGGCAGGGAGACGGGAGCGGAAGCGCGCGGCGAGTGCGCAGAGGGCTGCGGCGTTGAGGAAACGCCAGTGCATGCCGGACTGCTTGCAGCGCCTGGCGACGGCGGTGCGGCAGGCCGCCTCGACGACACCAGAGCCGATGAAGAGGCCCTGCTTGCGTTATTCGCCGTAGCGCATGTTCTCGGTCCGCAGGTCGAAGTAGTCCAGTTCTTCCCAGGCGGGGTGGCCCGGAGCGTAATATGGTTCGGGGAAGGGTGCTCCAACCCGTCTCGGAGGGCAGACAAACGCTGCTTCAGCTAACTACTTGAGAATCCGACTGCTCTTTTTAGGTTTAACCGCTAATCACGCGAATGTACGCGAATGGCTGCAATTATTTGTGGAATTCGCGATATTAGCGGTTAGCAACTTGAAGTTATAGGTAAGGGCACTATAAGGCGCCGAAGATTGGCTTGAGGTGGCGGAGGTAAATGTTTTCGGTGACGTGGGCCGACACGGTGAGTTTGTTTGCGGACAAGGCCTGCAGGTAGCGGTCGCCGAGTTCGGCAGCGATCTTGTAAGAGACGTGCATGAATTGGCGGAAGTCGGGGTTGAAGCGGCTGTCAGACGGGATGTGGCGCAAGGCTGCGGCGAAGCGTTCGCCGCTCCATCCGCGCACCTCTGCGATGTCCGGCAGCCTTGCGGCCTGGACGTCGATCACGGTGGCATACGGACCGCACAGCTCGTCGGAACGTTGCCGCGCCCGCGCGTATATTTCTTTTGCCACGGCCAAGCCTTCGCCTCCAGAGGCGGCTAGACCGATGACCTCTTCGAGCCACGTTGTGCCGGCAGTCTTGATGTGGACGCCCGCGTCATGCCGCTTCAGTGCCCTGGCGATGTGGGGGTACAGCGAGAATTTGTCGCTGCCGGAGTGGACGCTGAGCTTGAGGTCAGGCGGCAGTCCGAAACGCTCTGCGGCGTAACGCGCCACGCACACGTCCTGCTCGAACTCCATGCCGAAAGCTTCAGGGTCGCCGACGTAATCGACGCCCTTGTTGAAGCGCCCCGAGAATTTAGGCGCGATCGTCTGGGCCGGTATGCCCTCTTCGGCTATCGCCGCCAGGATGACCAGCAGCATCAGTGGCGTCTGGGGCAGGCCGGTCTCGTCCATGGAGACCTCGGTCACGAAATCATCGTCGCCGCGCACGCTGACGATATGCTTGTAGAGGCGTCCGGCCTGCCTGATCGCGAAGAGAGTGCCGCGCAGGTATTCGGCGGCCTGATGGCGCGTGAGGGTGACTGCTCCGGCGATGCCTTTGATGGCATGGGCGCCGATCAGATCCTCGTGCCGCGCGAGAAAACCGTAAATCTCGCCCTCGTCCATGGTCTGGCCGATGAAATCGGCGACATCCAGCGTGAAAAAGTCGGAGGAAGGAATGAAGCTGTCGACGGTCTTGATGTTGATGTGGTCGGCATCGACATAATAAGCGCTATCCCAACCGAGGCTGGCGACGGCTCTGTCGGCTTCCTGGCGCACAGTCTCAGGTTTTGTGCCGACAGTCGTGTGTTCGCGGTTGGATTTGTTCCAGACCGGCGCCGCGAGGACATGTTCGTTCCGTAGCAAGAGGCGGAAGGCTTCGAGTTGGGCCGGGCCCTGTTGTCCGAAGCGGTCGCCGACGCCCATTGAATATTTGGCCAAGGTCTTCATTGCTGATAAAAATATCACAGCGGCGGTCGGGCGGCAAGCCCCTCCGGCAGGCGCGCGGCGCGCGGCGTTTCCGGCAGGCTTTGCAGCAGTTCCGTCACGGTGCGGGTTTGGCCGGGCAGGATCAGGTCCGGCAAGAGGTCGGCGAGCGGCTGCAGCACGAAACGGCGCAGATGCGCGCGCGGGTGGGGCAGGATCAGGGCAGGGGTACTGACAGCGGTCTCGCCGTGGCAGATTATGTCGATGTCGATATTACGCGGAAGGTTCGGTCGGGCGTTTCGGCGCCGGCCCATGTCATTTTCGATGGCGTGGACGGCGTCCGAGAAGGCGATGGGCGGCAGGCCGGTCTCGACGGTGACGGCCATGTTGAGGTAGTGCGTGGCGGCGAAGGCCTCCGGCGCGCCGCACGGTTCGGTTTCGTAGACCGGCGAGGTCGCGGTGACACGCATGTCCGGGTGGCGGTCAAGCAGTCCGCGCGCCTGTTCGAGCCATTGCAGGCGGTCGCCCAGGTTACTGCCCAATGAAAGCGCGGCCGCATGGGCGGGCATCCGGGAAGTGTGGCAGACCTGCAATGTGTCCCTCCGGTCTCACACGGGCTCGAAGCCCAGCACATGCCGCATGTTGTATATGCCCGGCGCGCGTCCGGACAGCCAGAGCGCGGCGCGCAGGGCGCCGGAGGCGAAGGCCTCGCGGCTGTTGGCCTTATGGGTGAGCTCGACGCGCTCCTCGTCGGCCACGAACATGACGGTGTGGTCGCCCACCACCGCGCCGCCCCGCAGCGCGTGAATCGCGATCTCGCCTTTTGGTCTTTCTCCGGTGATGCCATCGCGCCCGTAGCGCGAGACGTCTCCGAGTTTCACGCCGCGCCCTTCAGCGAGGGCTTCGGCGAGGCCAAGCGCGGTTCCGCTGGGCGCGTCCTGCTTGAGGCGGTGGTGCATCTCCACGATCTCCGCGTCATATTCCGGACCCAAGATGGCGGCTGAGCGGCGCACCAGTTCGATCAGCAGGTTGATGCCCAAGCTCATGTTCGGCGCCCATACGACAGGGATTTTTTCAGCCGCAGCGCGCACGGCGGCTTTTTCCGGCTCGGTCAAACCGGTGGTGCCCAGCACATAGGCTTGCCGGCAGGCGACCGCATGCGCCAGGTTCGCGACGGACGCGGTATGGAAGGTGAAGTCAATCACCGCTTCGGCGGTCTCGGGCCACTCCGCGGTGTACCGCAAGTTGTCCGAGATGTTATTGAGCCGCGTGCCGCCATTGGCCTCCACGTTT
Organism: uncultured Lentisphaeraceae bacterium; assembly: GCA_964428885.1. Taxonomy (GTDB): domain Bacteria; phylum Verrucomicrobiota; class Kiritimatiellia; order RFP12; family UBA1067; genus JAQVQN01. Next base: position 24,374 of record CAYRZP010000010.1, on the reverse strand, counting down.
TTGCCGATGGCCGGGTGTTCGGGACTCTCGGTCGCGGCGGTTATTTCACATCCTTCAATTTTTCCGGCGCAGCGCAAGAGGTTCTGGCCCATGCGTCCGGCCGCTCCGAGGATCGCTATTTTCATAGAATGGATTTTCCGAAGTGTTAGATAAGGCCCAAACTGCGCAGGGTGCGGGCGAGCTGTTCCCTAACCTTTTCGGACGGCTCGCACAAAGGCAGCCTGAAGACGGGCGCGGCGCGGTGCATCATGGCAAGCGCCGTTTTGACGGGCACAGGGTTGGTGTCAATGAAAAGGTCACGGAAAAGCGGGTAGAAGTTGCGGTGCAGCTCACGCGCGGCAGGCAAATCGTCGTTGAGGGCGAGGTGCACCATGGCGGACATCTCTTTGGGTATGACATTGGAAGCTACGCTGATAACGCCGCAGGCGCCGACGCTGATCATCGGCAGGGCCAGGCTGTCGTCGCCCGAAAGCACCGGCAACTCACAGGCGTCGCGGATGGCGCTGACGCGGTCCACGCTGCCGGCGGCCTCTTTTATAGCCGCGATTTTTTCATGTCCAGCCAGGCGCACAACCACATCCAGCGGTATCTCGCGCCCGGCGCGGCCGGGCACATTATAAAGCACCACGGGCAGCCCCAGGTCGGCCACTGCCGCGAAATGGCGGTAGAGGCCCTCGGCGTTAGGCCGGTTATAGTAGGGGGTCACCTGCAGCGAGGCGTCGACGCCTGAGTCAAGGACCGCTCTTGTAAGCTCCAGAGCTTCCGCCGTCGAATTGGCGCCGGTGCCGGCTATGATTGTGGCTTTTCCGGCCGCGGCGTCTGCGGTGACTTCGATGACTTTCACATGCTCATCGAAATCCAATGTGGGGGATTCGCCGGTCGTGCCCACGGGCACCAGGCCTTCGACGCCGCCCGCGATCTGCCACTGCACCAGATCACGCAAGGCCGTGTAATCAACGCTGCCGTCATTGTTAAACGGCGTGATCAAAGCGGTATAAGTCCCAGAAAGTGTCATAGAAAAGACCTCTTTTTGTTTCAGCCGTCAAGTATGCCGCATTAGCCTATAAAGGGTCAATCTCGTTTAGCTGATCCAACCGGCGGCGGCGGCCGAGTCGGCCAGAATGCTGAAAGCCTTATCGTGTCCGGCCTCGATCAGCCTGTCGGCCTGGCGGTCGGTCAGCGCCGGCAACGCGCCTACGGCCGCGTAAAATTCGTTGCGCCGCGCGATGTCCCTGAATTCCGACACGGCTCGCGCGCCGAGATAAGGCGCGTTGGCGTAAAGTCCCAGCAAGGTCTGGCCGACCATGACCCGCATGCCCTGCGTGAAGATCCCGGCGTATTGGCTGAGCACGCCGCGGGTGATGTCGTCGGCGAAAGGCAGGCCGCCCTTGTTCATCTCCGTGCCGACATTGACAGGCAGATTTCTTTGCGCGCATTGCTGGACGATCTCGTCCAGCAGGGCCTGTTTGCGCGCGGCCTCGTCAGGTTTTTTCAGGTTCCAGTTGCGGTCGGGGATGATGTTGAGGGCCGCGCATCCCATGCCGGTCATCAGGTCCAGCAGCCTGTCCGCGTCGGCCTCGCCGCCGCTGGTTCCGTCAAGCCAGGCGATGGTGGGGATGGCGCCGCAGGACTTGACCCATTCGACAAAGGTTCCGGCCGCCGGGAAGGTCTTTTCATCCGGCTGGATGTAGCCGAGGCCGCCGCGTTTCGCGAGGACGTTGCGGATCAGGTCTTCCAATCTCGGCGCGTCCGCCTCGATGGCAGGGACAGCTTCGGCGGGGCATTTCAGCAGCGGTGCCCAGAAGGCGGCGCGCGTGGCCGGATCGGTAAAAACATTTTGCGCGCGCATTTTGTAGGCCCGCACGATGTGGCGCTCCGTGGCTACGCCTTTGGGCGTGAGCGGCAGCACGTCTCGTCCGTAATCAATGGCGATTGCGGGCAAGGCGTTGTTGACGCGCGCGATCAGCGCCAGATTGCGGTCCTGCGCGCCTTGGCGCAGGCGCGCCAATATTTTGCCGGGGCCGGTATTTGCATCCGGGACGACGGTGAAGCCGCAACCCATTATGTAGGCGACACCGGGCTCGCCCGGCGAACTGATGTCCGCGGCTGAGAGTTCTTTGACAAAGACCCGCGTTTCGAGGTGCACCGCAGTGCGCAGCTCCAGCAGGCGGCCAGCTTCAAAAAACTCATCCAGGCCGTCCAAGACATCGAAGTCGCACAATGCCGCAGCGCAGAGCCCGCGCGCACGGCATTCGTAAGCCACGCGCGAGGGGGACCATCCCTCAGAGTTGTATGAGAAAAACGAGTGGCAGTGCATGTTGAAATTCGTGCCCGCCACAGGGTGTGCGGTTATTTTCGTCAGAGCCTGCAGCGCGTGGCGGCGGGTGTCGTCGTTAAAGTCGCACAGCGCGTTTACGAGAGTCTGTTTGTCCATAATAATGTGTCTCCGGTTTGTCCGATCACAGCTTTTCAGCAAAGTACAAGCCTTGCAGGTGGTAACGGATCATGCGGTTGTGGGCGGTGGGGTCGGCGATAAGTTTGTTGAGCGCGGCGCGGCAGGTGTTACGGGCTTTGGTCTTGTCGCCGGCGAGTATTTGGCAGCGTGCCAGCAGCAGCAGGTTCACGCCCGGCGCCGTGGTGTCGTACTCCTGCAGCGCGATGACCTTTTCAAGCGCTGCCGCGACATGGCCCCAGGCCTGGTTGGCGGCCAGCAGCTCGGCCTTAAGCGACAGCGCGGCGGGCAGCTTGCTGTCGGAGTCCCTGATGTACGCCAAGGTGTCGGGGTCGATCTCGAACGAGCGGTCGTGCATCTGCTGCGGCTGCAGCAGGCTGTGGTTGGACGGAGTCGGCGCCTCGCGTTCCTCGGGACTGGCGCTCGCGGCGCAACGCGCCAGCAGGCCGCCGTAACCGCGGGCGACTGCAAAGTCCAGCAGCCAGAAGTTGTCGTCTTGACGTATGCGCAGGTGTCGGCCGCCCTCCAGGAAAGCAAGGTCACTGACCGGGCCTTTGAGGCCCGCCGTTTGCAAAGGCAGTTTAACCGCGATACGGCTGGAACCGGCAGGCGACAACGTCAGCGCGTTGCCTTCGGCAACCTGAAAAGTCCAGCGCCCGTCAGGCGACAGCGCCTGCTTGTTGAACCTGCGCTCAGGTGCGGCGGAATCCGGTTTGAACAGCGTTTCTTTCTGTCCGGTGTAAAGGTTGACGTTGATTTGCCAATCGCGTCTGACCGGAGGTTTGTCGGAGAATTCTGTGACAAGGAACAGCGACAGATGCGAGCCGTCGGCATTGATGCGCATTCCATTGACTTTCGTGTTGGCGTTATCGCGCCAAGCGCTGATCCGTTGCAGAAGGGTTTGCGTCAGGCTGTCATGCACGAGGATCTCGCCGCCTGCGGCGTCGAATTTCAGTAACCCGTTACCGGAGAAGACGGTATTATCGTCGCCTTTCCCCGCATAACGCAGTCCCGGCACTCTTATTGCGGCATAGCCGCAGAGGGCGCAGGTCTTTTGGTCGACCGTGAAGGCCACGCCGTGCTCGGACGCCACCGGCAGGCCGGGCAGTGCCGGATCCGTAAGTGGACGCGTCATGCTTTCAGTCTGACCCGGGCCTAAAGCGTCGAGGCTGATGATCCGTCCCGCGTCATCGAGTTCCAACGCGAAGCGCAAGGCGTTCTTGGAGTAGCGCAGGATCAGATGACCTTTGAATACATAGGGCTGACTGTGCGAATCCGGCCATAGGATCCGGGTTTGCCACAGCCATTTGTCTTGGGTGAGGTCGTAGAGCGCCACCTTGCGGCGGTCCAGTTCATCGGTCGGCACAGCGGCCGCCACCGCAAACCGTCCGCCGCGAGCGACATGCCAATTCCACATTCCGCCGTTATCCGGCGGCTTCACGTGGAAAAGCCTCTCAGGTTCAGAGAGTTCCGCCGCCCACAGACGCAGGTCGGCCTCGTCGCAGGACATGCCTTTCGAACGCAGGTCTTGGCGCAACCGCGCCAGCAGATGCTTGTTGGTGGCTGTGCCGAGTTCGTGCAGAGGGTCAGCCGCGCTCACGGCGGACGGAGCGGATGACGCGGGCTTCAGCTTGTCCGCGGCCAGCACGAGCAGAATGCCTGCCAGGATCGGGATCAGCAACACGGCTACAGACAAAAGGGCCGTATGCAAGAGATGTTGTTGTTGAGCCCGCGGGTCGGCATCTTGAGAAGACCCTTGATCGGATGTGTTATTCATGGATGTTGTACCTTGCCGGTTTCATAAAAATCAAACAGGGCGTCAATCTGGACCGGGGCGGTATTGGTTCCGGTTATGATCGTCACTTTGGGCGGGGGGGCGGCGGGTTTGTCCGCCGCGACCGGTGTGGGCGATTCCGCAGGGTCGAGCTTAGCCGCAGACGCGGTCACTGGCGGCGTGTCGGGTACGCGCGCGTCGGACGGGGCGGGATCGGGCACGTCGGCATAAGCCGGCAAAGGCCTGACTACGCTCGCAAGCGCCGCATAGTCTTCCGGTGCGCTCTCTGTAACTGGTTCCGGTTCTGCGAGGCGGGCTATTCTCTGCGTCTCGTCATCGGATTTCCGGGCGTCCTGTTCGTCCAAATGTTTGCGCCAGCGCTCATTCGCCTCGACGTCCCGCGCCCGTTTGGCAGCCACCGATTGATCCAGAGCGTCGACCTTTTTGGCGTATGAGGCGATCCCGGCGGCCACCGCGGCGGCGCTCTGTTCCTGCCATTCCGGATCCAACATGCGGCGTGTCTCATCGCTGTTGGAGAGAAAACCGAATTCCAGCAGCACGGCCGGGCAGCTTGTCTCGCGCAACACAAAAAACGACTGTCTTTTCATTCCGCGGTCGATGGCGTCGGTCAGCACGGTCAGCTCGCGGTGGATCGAGAAACCCAGCAGCGTATTGTGGTAATCGTTGCGGTTGCCGATCTGCCAGCCGCGCGCGCGGCTGCCTTCGGCGGTGCCCGGGTAACCGCTCGGCGTGAGCACGTATGTCTCTACGCCTTGGGCCGCTTGGTTGCCGGCGTGGTTGGCGTGGACACTGACGAAAAGGTCGGCCTTCTTTTTGCGCGCCATCCTTGAACGCTCGTCCAGCGAGAGGGTGGAGTCATCGGTCCGCGTGTAACTGACCTCAAACCCCAGGCTTTTCAGGGCCTCGCCGATTTTGCGGGACAGCTCCAGGGTCAGGTCTTTCTCGTTTGCCGGCGGGTCAAGGCTGCTGGCGCCGTTATCGCTGCCGCCGTGTCCTGGATCGAGCATGACATGCAGAACTTTCTGGGGGCCTTCGGCGTCCGGCAAGACCGCCAGGTGCAGCAGGTCCAGATCGATGCCCGCCATACGCCAGTCGCCTTTCGGGACCGAGCCGTCTATCGGCGCGTTTAACCATAATGTCACGCCGTTGATCTCAGCCTTACGGCGGTTATGGTAAAAGCGCACGGACTGACTGGCGTTTGAGAAACACACCGAATCTCCGTCCCATAAACAGTTGGTTGTGCCGACGGCGTTTTGAACATGCCGCAACGTGCGCCAGGCTGCGGGGCCGCCGCAATCAGCGGATGGGAGAGAGTCGGCTGTCGCCGTAAGGATCGCGGCAACAACGCAAAAAAACATGTAAGGGTATCCCTGCGACATGGCTTTTTACTATACTCAACGCGTGCTCGCATTTGAAGCCTGAAATGATTATGGCGCGATTTCACTACGTTGCATCGCACCCGTGCGGGATGGCCGTGCGACGGGCGGATTGACAAAGTCGGGCGGATTGAGCAAATTAACACGCATGACGGCGGTTACATCATGGTCGAGATTATTAATGTGGCGGGCTTAACCGGCGGTCACAACCAACCAAAGGCAATGTCATGCGCTTGAGGCGTAAACGGATCAAGGAGGTTTTTGCAGGGTGGGAAGCTGGCGCGAGGATCGCGGTCGCGGGCTGGGTTCGGACCAGGCGGGACTCCAAGGCGGGATTCTCGTTCATCGAAGTCAACGACGGGTCGTGTCTGGCCAACCTGCAGGTGATCGCGCCGCAGGCGCTGCCCAATTACGCATCCGAGGTTTTAAGCCTGCACCCGGGGGCCGCGGTGATGCTGGAGGGTGTGATCGAGCGTTCCGAAGGCAGCGGGCAGGCAGTGGAGCTTAAGGCCGCGGCGTTGAAGGTGCTCGGTTTTTCCGAACCGGTCGAATACCCGCTTGGCAAACAGCGGATCAACTTCGAGCGCCTGCGCGAGCTGCCGCACCTGCGCGCCCGCACCAACAGTTTCGGCGCCGTGGCACGCGTGCGCCACACGCTGGCGCTGGCCGCGCACCGGTTCTTCGACGAGCGGGGCTTTCTTTATGTCCACACGCCCGTCATCACCGCCAACGACTGTGAAGGCGCCGGAGCGATGTTCCAGGTCACGGCGCTCGACTTGAAAGCGCCGCCGCGCCTGCCGGACGGCGGCGTTGATTACGGCCAGGATTTTTTCGGCAAGCGCGCGTATCTGACTGTCAGCGGACAGCTGGAGGGCGAGGCTTACGCTTGCGCGCTGGGCGACATCTACACCTTCGGGCCGACGTTCCGGGCCGAGAACTCCAACACGCGCCGGCACCTTTCCGAGTTCTGGATGATCGAACCGGAGATGGCTTTCGCCGATCTGGATGACGACGCGGAGCTGGCCTGCGCTTTTCTGCGGCACCTTTCCCGGGCGGTTTTAAGCGCGTGCATGCCGGAAATCGGATTTTTCGACAAGCGCGTCCTGCCCGGCGTGGCCGCGCGGCTGGAAAGGCTGGCCGAGGCAGCTTTCGGGCGCGTGAGCTACACCGAGGCGGTGTCGCTGCTGGAGAGGTCGGGAAAGGATTTCGAGTTCGCGCCGCGCTGGGGCATGGACATGCAGTCCGAGCACGAGCGTTATCTGGCCGAGGAGGTGTTCAAGGGGCCGGTGGTGGTCACCGATTATCCGGCGGCGATCAAGGCCTTCTACATGCGGCGCAACGATGACGGGAAAACCGTGGCGGCCATGGATGTGCTGCTGCCCGAGGTCGGCGAGATCATAGGCGGCAGCCAGCGAGAGGACCGGCTGGACGTGCTGGAAGATGCCATGCGCGCGGCCGGGATCGATCCCGGGGCTTACCGGCACTATCTGGATTTGCGCCGGTTCGGCGGAGTGCCGCACGCCGGGTTCGGTCTGGGGTTCGAGCGCGTGGTGCAGTTCTGCACCGGCATGCACAACATCCGGGATGTGATCCCGTATCCCCGCGCGCCGCGCTTGTGCTGAGGGCAACGGCGTGGTCGGATTGACTGGAAAGCCGCAGAAGCAGGCGGTGTCTGTCTCGGCGCAGCGTGGCGGAGAATCAAAGGTTAACGCGGAAGCTGCGCGCCCATCCGCAATCTGGCGCGGACGACACGTCGGCCGGATACAAATCTAAGTTGCCGACTGCCGCATGAACGGGTAGGATAATCGGAAATTATCCGGGACAGACCGGATCAATAAAGGGCAGTGCGATGAGCAGACTCCGTTTTTGGAACGCGAAGGCCGAGACCATGTCGCGTGACGAGCTGGGCGCGGCGCAGTTGGAGCGGCTGCAGTGGGTCGTCAACCACGCTTGGTCGAACAACGGCTTTTACCGTGACAAGCTGACGGCGGCCGGTTTCGAGCCGGGTGACTTGCGTTCGCTGGACGACCTTAAACGCCTGCCGTTCCTGACCAAGGACGACTTCCGCGACCAGTACCCGCTGAAAATGCTGTGCGCACCGCGCGAAGCCGTGCGCGAGATGCACATGAGTTCGGGATCTACAGGCACACCTGTGGTGATGGCCTATACCGAGGCAGACCTGACGCAGTGGGCCGAGTGCATGGCGCGTTGCCAGGTGATGGCCGGCCTGCAGCCGGGCGACACGATCCAGATCATGCCGACATTCGGCCTGTTCAACGGCGGGTTCGGCTTTTATCACGGCGCGCGTCTGGCGGGGCTTTTCATCGTTCCGGCCAGTTCCGGCAACACGGCCCGGCAGATCATGCTGATGCGGGATTTCAAGATCCGGGGCATCGGGTCGGTGGTCTCTTATTCGTCGCGGATAATCGAGATGCTGGACGCGCAAGGTGGGGAATTGCCGGATCTTAAAATCGGTATTTTCGGCGCGGAATCTTTTTCGGACGAGATGCGGCGCAGGGTTGAGGCGCGCCTCAACATCAAGGCGTTCGACATTTACGGCATGACCGAGACCGGCGGGGTGGGCACGACCGGCATGGATTGCGAGGCGCGTTGCGGCATCCACGTTTGGGAAGACCACTATCTGACCGAGATCGTTGACCCTGTCACCGGCGAGACTCTGCCGGACGGCGCGGTCGGCGAGGTCGTCTTCACATCTCTGACAAGGGTGGCTGTGCCGGTGATACGTTACCGCACCCGCGACTTGACACGGATTGTCAGCCGGGAGCGCTGCGCGTGCGGGCGCACCAGCCTGAGGATCGACCGCATCGAGGGGCGTTGCGACGACATGCTGATCGTCAAAGGTGTGAACTTTTTCCCCAAGCAGGTGGAGCAGGCGCTGATGGAGATACCCGGCGTGCTACCGGAATACCAGATCATCATCGAAAACGACCACGGCGTGACGGACGTGCGCATCAACGTAGAGGCGGAAGAGGGTGTTACGGGCTATATGGTCGAAAAGCACCTGAAGGAACGATTGGGTTTCAGCCCCAAAGGAGACGTGTTCAAGGCCGGCGCGCTGCCGCGAGGCGAGGGCAAGGCCAAGCGCGTTTTCAAGGTGGACAAGTGACTGGGGTAAGGAACCGCGGGTGGGCATGGGCCGTGGATCTCTCACACGAAGACATGAAGGTCACGAAGTTTTTTAAAAAGGGTGGGGTGGCGGCATGGAACGCCTGTTAATCATGGCCGGCAGCGGAGCGTATCCGGCGTGCGTCGCGGCGGGCGCGCGCAAAGCCGGCGTGCGGCACATCACCGTGTTGGCTTTGCGAGGCACGACCGCGCGGGCGGCTGCCCGCCTGGCGGACAAGCAAGTCTGGTTCGGCGTGGGCGAGATCCGCGCGATCCGCGACTGGGTGGCGGCGCAACGGTTCGACGGCGGCATGATGGCCGGGCAGATCCGGCCCCTTGCGCTTTTCCGCACGAGGTTTGACGATCTGGCGCGCGAATGGCTTGGCGCCCTGCCGGTCAAAAACGCCCACACGATCTTCGGCAAGCTGACGGAGGAGCTTGAGCGCTCGGGTTTGCGTATGCTGCCCGCATCTTGTTTTATGGACGAGCACATTCCCGGCGCGGGGATCCTGACCCGGCGCGGTCCGGACGGGCGCGAGGCGCGGGACATCGGGTTCGGTCACAGGATCGCCCGCGAGACCGGACATCTCGACATCGGGCAGACCGTGTTGGTTAAGGACGGCATGGTGCTGGCGGTCGAGGCCTTCGAAGGCACCGACAAGGCCATACTGCGCGGCGGGCGGCTGGGCGGCAGGGGCGCGGTGGTCGTCAAGGCCGCGAAGCAGGGCCACGACATGCGTTTCGACATTCCGGTGATAGGGAGCAAGACCGTGCGGGTCATGCGCAGGGCGGGCGTGTCGGCCTTGTCATTCCAGGCCGGGCGCGTCGTGATGCTGGATCGGGAGGCGGTCATAGCCGCAGCAGACCGTGCGGGAATCGCCATCACCGGAATCGACAGCGGCCTGCCGGCAGCGCCATTGCGTCCGTGAAAATCAGGAATCAAAAAAGCATGTCTGTAAGCAACAAAAAGAAACCTAAGGCTTCATTTTCCTATCCTTCATCAAGACCACAAAAGAATGATGGTTCGGCGATTGGTAATTGGGAAGATATATGTAATGCTCTTTCTGGGCGGGTGTGTGTGATTAGTAGTCTTCCTGCCAGAGTACGCGAGCAAATTGAAACACTCGGCGACGACATTGTTGATGCGGGATATAACGTTTTTTCGTCTGACACTAACCCAGAGATTATCAAACAGGGTGAATTTTTATTATGGCCTTGCGGTAAACCTTTGAGCGCAAAGTTTGCTAGACAGAGTAAGTCAAAAAAAAATTACTCTTTGTGTAGCAGAAAAATTAATCGCGGAAACGCTTTCCCGCCATTGCCGTTTTATAAGCAGTTGGATGTCCCGTTCCCGCCTTTAAAAAACCCAGCTTTTCAGTTCATCGATTTATTCGCAGGTATTGGCGGATTTCGTTTGTCAATGCAAACTGTAGGCGGCGAGTGTGTATTTAGTTCTGAGTGGGATAAGGATGCTCAAGAAACATATTGCATGAACTTTGGTGAATTGCCATGGGGTGATATTAGGGCTGTCCCTGCAGATTGTATCCCGGATCATGATGTGCTTTGCGCGGGTTTCCCTTGTCAGCCTTTTAGTTTAGCCGGTGTGTCGGCACGGACGGCTATCAATCGTCCCAATGGCTTTCAGTGCCAGACGCAAGGGACATTATTTTTTGATATTGTTCGTATCATGCGTAAGAAAAGGCCTAAAGTTTTGTTTCTTGAAAATGTAAAGAATTTGGTTAATCACGATAAAGGACGGACATTTAAAATCATTAGAGAAGCGATCGAAGCAGAAGGGTATTCGTTTAGGTATAAAATAATTGACGCAAGCTCAAGGGTTCCTCAGAAGCGTATGCGATGCTATATGGTTTGTATACGCAATGAGGGCCGTTTTGTTTTTCCGAATATTTCAGGGCCAGAAATCCCTCTGAAGACCGTGCTCGAAAAAAATGTGCCGGAGCAATATACACTTTCAGATAAAATGTGGGCTGGGCATCAAAACAGAACAAAACGTAATCTAGATCGCGGCACAGGCTTTACGGCTTTCTGTTCTGACTTGGACAAGCCGTCGCATACTTTAGTTTCCAGGTATTACAAAGACGGCAAGGAATGTTTAATTCCACAAGCGGGCAAAAATCCGCGTATGCTAACTCCTCGGGAATGTGCCCGATTGCAAGGTTTCCCTGAAAACTTTGAACTTCCTTGCTCGAAAACGGCTGCTTATAAACAGATGGGAAATTCAGTTGCTGTTCCGGTAATCACGGAAATCGCACGTGAAATCGCGAAAATTATCCAGGAGGAGAAATTGTAAAATGAAGTTCAACCTTGCGCAGTTTGAAAAATTTGGAACTTTTGAGGGAGCGTATTCATTGGTAACCGAAAGAGAGTTTGAAGATTCTCAAATTACAGCAACAGGTGCTGAAACAATCCTGCTTGAAAAGTTTTTCGCGAAAAGCGGTATCCATGTTGGTAATAAAAAAACAAATCCTCAAGCAGCCTCAAAGATGTTCCGATTATACCCCGGTGGAAATGTAATTCATCTTAACCTTCTTTTCCCGAAGCCTGACAAGACGGAGTTACGTTTGTATTTATCAAAACGTGCTGGTTTTAAGCCGAATCCCGGTAAAGTCTGGTTTTTGTTCGTTAAGGACAATGATATCTGGATTGGCGCGTTAGAAGAGCAGGTTTGGCGCGAAGAAAATTCTTTATTACGCAATGAGCAAGATGTGGATGAAGAGTTTCAAGACACCATGCTTTCGTTAAAGAATGTTCCTTCAGCTAATGCTTTGGCAATGATCAAACGTTGGAAACGAGACCCGAGAATTGCAAAGCGACGCATGGAGGAAAGCAAGTACAAGTGTGAATACGATCCGAAGCATAATTTATTTCTAGCGAAGAGAACTGGTGTTCCCTATCTTGAAGCTCATCACTTGATTCCAATCTCGTTGCAGCCCCGCTTTCCCAAAAACAATCTTGATAACTTGCATAATGTTTGTTGTTTATGCCCATTCTGTCACAGTGCGGTTCATCATGCCGAGTATAAGTTTGTTCGTAACGTTTTGACTAAATTAAGTGAGAAGCATAAGCCTGTGTTAGTTAAATTTAATGTGACATTGCAAGATATTCTGCAATTCTATTCTGTAGAGGAAATTGTTGATTAAATGAAAGCATATGAAACAACATCTAAAAATCATGATCTGCGCGGGTGAGGTCAGCGGCGACATGCACGCCGCGGCCTTGATGCGGGAGCTGCGCAGACGGCTGGGGCGTCCGGCGGTGTTCCGCGGGTTCGGCGGGGACGCGATGGCGGCGGAGGGGGCGGAGCTGCTGTATCACACCGACCGCACGGCGATCATGGGGATCACGCCGGTGATACGGAATATCTTTTTCTTGCTGGGCATGATGCGGCGCATGCGGCGCGAGATTCTGGCGTGGCGGCCGGACCTGCTTTTGACTGTGGACTATCCGGGCATGAACCTGCGGCTGGCGCATTTCGCGCACGCGCGGGGCATACGGACCGTGCATTACATCTGCCCGCAGGTCTGGGCCTGGCACAGAGGGCGGATTCCGAAAATCGCGCGCTTCCTCGACCAGCTTTTGTGCATCCTGCCGTTCGAGCCGGAACTCTTTGAAGGGACGCGCCTCAAAGCGGTGTTCACCGGGCACCCGCTGGTCGACCGGGTGGCTGAGACCCGCGCGGCGGCGGCGGCGCTGCCGTGGGGCGCGGGTGCGGGGCAAAGGGTGGCCTTGCTGCCGGGCAGCCGCAAGAGCGAGATAACGCGGATCCTGCCCTGTCTGCTGGAGGCCGCCGCTATGCTAGAACAGCGGCTGGGCGGCGACTGCGCGTTCATTATACCGGCACCCAACGCCGCGGTCATGAAGCTAGTGCAAAGGGTGGCGGCATCGGCCCCGGTCAAGCCGCAGAGTCTGGCTTTTGTGGAAGGGCGCGCGCGCGACGTCATGATGCAGGCGCGCGCGGCGGCGGTGGCGTCGGGCACGGCGACGCTGGAAGCATGCCTGCTGCGCTGCCCGACAGTGCTGGTTTATGCGGCCAGCGCGTTCACCGCCTTCTGTGCGCGGTTGCTGGTCAAAGGCGTCAAGCACATCGGACTGGCCAATATCATCAGCGGGCGGGAGATCATGCCCGAGCTGCTGCAGGAAGGGATGCGGCCCGATGCCGTCGCTGAGAAGCTGGGCGCATACCTGACGGATGACACGCTCAGGGAGCGTGTCTTGCGGGATCTGGACGCGGCGAACGCGCGGCTGGGCGGAGGCGGGGCGGCCGGGCGGGCGGCGGAGGCGGTCGTAGTGGGGCTGGCGCAGTCAGAAGCGTTTCAGAGCGGATAATATCGAGGCTAGTTTGGCGTCGGCGTCTTTGCCGCTCAGCGTAGGCAGGTGGCCATGCGCCAGCAGCGGGGTGCGCTCGCGCTGGCGGTATATGAAAATCTTGTTGTCGCGCGTCTCGATCCTGCCGACGCGCTTTGCGGAGGCGGTCACGCGCAGCTCGGCCAGGCGCAGCAGGCGCAGCACGGCTTGCGGCGGTTGCCCGTAACGGTCCGACATTTCGGTGCGCAGGGCATGCAGCTCTTTGACGGCTGAGGCTTCGGCGATGCGCCGGTGCAGGATCATGCGGTGGGCTTCCTCCTCGATGTAGTCATAGGGCAGGCAGGCTGCCGCGGCCGGTTCGGCCGAACCGGGTGAAAGCTCGATGAAGTCCAGCGTCAGTCCGACATCTATCAGCGCGGGAGGCTCTTCGCCTTTGAGCCGGGCGATGGTGCGGCGCAGCAGTTGGCAGTAGAGGCCGAAGCCCACGGCGGCGATATGGCCGCTTTGCGCCGCGCCCAACAGGTTGCCCGCGCCGCGGATTTCCAGATCGCGCAGCGCCAGATTGAAGCCCGCGCCCAGGCCGCTGTGTTTCTGCAGTGCCGCGATGCGTCTCCTAGCGTCCTCGTCCACATGGCCGTACTCAGGCAGCAGCAGCCAGGCGAAGCCTTTTTGTGAGGAGCGCCCGACCCGCCCGCGGAGCTGGTAGAGGTCCGCGATGCCGAAACGGTCGGCACGGTCGATCAAGATGGTGTTGGCGCGCGGTATGTCCAGTCCGCTCTCGACGATGGTGGTGCAGAGTAGCACGTTGATCTCGCCGGCCTCGAATTCGCGCATGACGCGCGCAAGCGTGTTCGAGGGCATTTGGCCGTGGGCAACCTCGACGCGCGCTTCGGGCACGAGCTTCTCCAATCGGCGTCGCATGAGATTGATGGTCATGACCCTGTTGTACAGGAAAAAGACCTGTCCGCTGCGGTTCATCTCCTGGCGTATGGCCGAGGCGATGATTTGGTCGGAGTCGCGGGCGACTTTGGTTTCCACCGCCACGCGCTCGCGCGGCGGGGTCTGCAGCAGGCTCATGTCGCGGGCACCGGTCATGCTCATGTACAGTGTGCGCGGGATCGGCGTGGCGGAGAGGGTCAGCACGTCCACGACATGCCGGATCTGTTTCAGCCGCTCTTTGTGTTTGACGCCGAAGCGTTGCTCCTCGTCAATGATCAGCAGGCCGAGATTCTTGAAGGCGACACCCTGCGCCAGCAGGGCGTGAGTGCCGATGACGATGTCGGCATGGCCGTTGCGGGCGTCAGACAGGATGCGTTTGCGTTTGGCTGCGGAATGGAAGCGGCTGAGCACCTCGATTTTGACCGGGTAGGCGGACATGCGGTCGCAGAAAGTTTCGAAATGCTGTTCGGCCAGCACGGTGGTGGGCGCCAGCAGTGCCACCTGCCAGCCGTTCATGACGGCGATGAAGGCCGCCCGCATCGCGATCTCGGTTTTGCCGTAACCGGCATCGCCGCAGATCAGACGGTCCATCGGGCGTTCCGCCGCCATGTCGCGCTTGACCTCGGCAATGACGCGGTCCTGATCAACGGTCTCCTGATACGGGAAAGAGGCTTCGAACTCGTGCAGCCATTGCGGCTCCGGGTTGAAAGCGATGCCTTGCGCCACCTGTCGGCGGGCTTGCGTGTCCAGGAGCGAGGCGGCCAGGTCGGCCACGGCCCTTTCCGCATCGGTCTTCTCACGTGTCCAGCGTCGGCCGCCCAGCCGGTGCAGCTTGACGCGGTGCCCGGCCACGCCGACATAGCGGCTCAGCAGGTGGGCGTGCGAGACCGGCACATGCAGTTTGGCGCCTTCGGCGTATTCGATGGTGAAGACCTCCGAGCGCTGGCCGTCGACGACGATCTCGTTGGTGCCGCGGAAGCGGCCGATGCCGTGGTCAAGATGCACCACCAGATCGCCGGGCTGCAGGTCGGCGGCGTTTTCCAGCCGGCCGCCGCGCGCGATGGCGGCGGTGGCCGCGCCGCGCGCGCTCTGCTTGCGCACCGCATACAGGTCAGGCTGTGCCGCGACAGTCAGTCCGGGCATGGTGAAGCCGCCGGAGAGGGCGGCCTTACTGACTGTGGCCTTAGAGTGCGGGCCGATCTCGCGGCTCAGCAATTCGCAGGTGCCGGGAGTGTCGGCAAAGACCATGACGGTTTCGCCGGCTTCAGCCTTCTGTTCGAGACCGGCGAGCAGGCGCTGGCGTGCGCCGGACAGCAGCTCGGGGTGGTGCGCGGTATCGGCGCCCAGTTCGGTTAGGCCGGGCAGGGCCGCGATGTCGAGCGGCAAAGACGGCGTATGCGGCGGCGGCGGATCGCCGCTGAACAACTGCAGCCACGGTTTGCGCGCCCTGATTGTCTCTTCTAGCTTCAGCCAAGCGTCATGCTCTTTGGACGATGTCTCCGGCCGAGGCCGCGTCAGGTCGTGGTCGAACCAGAGCACGGCCGCGTCAGTCGGCAGCAGGGCGGCCAGACTTACCGTGGGCAAAGCGTTTTCAGCGCAGGGCGGCAGCCATGTTTCATGTGATTTTTCAGTGGAGAGCTGGGTGGCTGGGTCGAACGAACGCAAGGATTCGAGTGCCGGTCCGAAAAACTCAGCGCGCCAGGGCATCGGGGCTGCGGGCGGCCAGACATCCAGGATGCCGCCGCGCACCGCCATCTGACCGGGCGTGTCCACGTCCGGGACGCGGTCATAACCGTTCGCCGACAGGCGTTCGAGCAGGTTCTGCAAATCATAGTTGCCGTTCACGGTCAGGACGATGGAGGCGGCCTCGATTGCGGAAGGGTCTGGAACCGGCTGGAGCAGGGCGCCGATCGAGGTGGCGAGCAGCGTGTTAGCGTCAGGCGCTCGCGTTGTGATTTCGTTCAACATGCGGACCACGCTCATGCGGATGCCGGCGGTCTCGGTATCGGTTCCGGTCTGGAGTGGAAAGAAGTGAGGCGTGACGCCGCTGTCGCGCCCGAGCGCGCAGAGGTCGCCGTAGACGCGGTCGAGGTCGGACTGCCCGGGTGTAACGGCCAGGGCGAAGCGCGCGGGCGCGCGCCTGGCGAGGTCGGCGGCTGTCAGGGCCGCGGCGGCGCCCGGCAATGACGGCACTGACAGTCGGTCGGCGCCAGCGGGCCAGGCGCTTTTCAGCAGGCCGCTAAAGGTTTGTGACAGTGAGCGCACACGAAAGTCCGGCTGTCAGTCACTGATGCGGGCGGCACCCGCAAGCAAGGGGTCAGGGGTCAGGGGACGTAGGGGAGTTTTCGGCGTGGGCTTCGGTATCCTGCACGCTTGTTTCTGGCGTCGCCGCCGTGCCGTTCTCGACATCTTCCGCGTCGGCGATGCTGACCGAGACCAGGGTGGCGTTGTCGCCCAGCCTGACCAGGCGCACGCCCTGGGCGGATCTGCCGCAGATCCGGATATCGCTCACGGGCGAGCGCACCATCAGCCCTTCCGAAGTTATCATGATGGCGGACTGGTCTTGTTTGACCGCGTGCGCGGCCATGACCTTGCCGTTGCGTCCGGAGGCGTCCTTGATGGCGATCATGCCCTTGCCGCCGCGGTGGTGCGGCGTGAACTCATTGAACTCAGTGCGTTTGCCGAAACCGTTGGCCGTGGCGATCAGCAGGGTCTCGTTGTCGTCGACCACGTCGAAGCTGCGGACCATGTCGTCCGCCTGCAGCCGAATGCCGCGCACGCCGGTGGCGGTGCGCCCCATGCGGCGCACCTGGCTTTCATTGAAGCGCATGGCCATGCCGTTGGCCGTGATCAGCAGCACATCATTACCCGCGCTCGTCAGTCGCACCTGTATCAGCCGGTCGTCATCTTCGATATTGATGGCGCGGATGCCGTTGCGGTTGATGTTGCGGTAATCGTGGAGGGCGGTTTTCTTGACGGTGCCGCGTTCGGTCGCGAACATGACGTCTACATCCTCCGCGAAAGCGCGGATAGGCAGCAGCGCGGCGACCTGTTCGCCGGGCTGGAACTGCAACAGGTTGACGATGGGTTTGCCGAAAGAGGTGCGCGGCGCTTCGGGAATTTCGAAAACCCTTTCTGCGAAGACCCTGCCGAGATTGGTGAAGAACAGCAGCGTGTCGTGGGTCTCGGCCACGAAAACGGTCTGGATGAAATCCTCTTCCTTGATGGCCGCGCCGGTGACGCCGCGCCCTCCGCGTTTCTGCTCGCGGTAGACGGTCAGGGGCACGCGCTTGACATAACCGCGGTAGCTCAAAGTGATCACGCAAGGCTCGTCCGCGATAAGGTCTTCGATATTGACCTCGCCCTCGACCGGCACGATTTCGGTGCGCCGCGCGTCAGCGCGTTTGGACGAGTTCACGTACTTGGTTTTCAGGGCGGCGAGGTCGTCTTTGATCAGACCGTAGATCTTGGAGGGGTCGTCCAGCAGGCCCTGCAGGTAGACGATCCGCTCGCACAGATCCTTGAACTCGGCCTCCACTTTCTCACGCTCCAGCCCGGTCAACTGGTAGAGGCGCATTTCCAGGATCGCGTCCACCTGCTTGTCGGAGAACGCGAAGCGCGCGATCAGGGCGGATTTTGCCGCGTCACGGTTCTTGCTGGCGCGGATTATGGCCACCACTTCGTCCAGATTGTCGAGCGCGACCAGCAGGCCCTCCAAGATGTGTTTGCGCGCCTTCGCCTTGTCCAACTCGAAACGTGTGCGGCGCGTGATGACCTCGAAACGGTGGTCCACGTAACAGCGGAACATTTCTTTGAGGTTCATCACCTTGGGGCGGCCGTGGTCGATGGCCAGCATGTTGGCGCCGAAGGTCGTCTGCAGTTGGGTATGTTTGTAAAGGTTGTTAAGGACGATCTGGGCCATGACGTTGCGTTTCAGCTCGACCACGACACGGATGCCCGCGCTGGAGCTTTCGTCACGGATGTCAGAGATGCCCTCGATGACCTTTTCGTTCACCAGGTCGGCCATGCGCTCGATCATGCTGGCCTTGTTCACGGTGTATGGGATCTCGGTGATGATGATGGCCTCTTTATTCTTCAGTTCCACGATCTCGGCCTTGCCGCGGATCACGATCGAGCCGCGTCCGAGCTTGTACATGGCTTCGATCGCGCGGGTGCCGCAGATGGTGGCGCCGGTCGGGAAGTCAGGCCCTTTGACGAAACGCATGAGGTCGTCGATTGTGCATTCGGGGTTCCCGATATAATGAGTCAGGCCGTCTACCAGCTCGCCGAGGTTATGCGGCGGGATATTGGTGGCCATGCCGACCGCGATGCCGGTGGAGCCGTTCAGCAGCAGGTTGGGCAGGCGGGCGGGGAGCACGGACGGCTCCATGAACTCCTCGTTATAGTTGGGCTTGAAATCAACTGTGTCTTTTTCGAGGTCTGCCAGCATCTCCTCGGTGATGCGGTCCATGCGCACCTCGGTGTAACGCATGGCGGCGGGGGGGTCGCCGTCGATGGATCCGAAGTTGCCCTGCCCGTCGACGAGCGGGTAACGCATCGAGAAATCCTGGGCCAGCCGGACGATGGTGTCGTACACGGCCTGGTCGCCGTGCGGGTGGTATTTGCCGATGACGTCGCCGACCACGCGGGCGGATTTCTTATAGGGCTTGTTCCAGACGTTGCTGAGTTCATTCATGGCGTAGAGCACGCGGCGGTGGACCGGTTTCAGCCCGTCGCGCGCGTCTGGCAGCGCGCGCCCGATAATCACGCTCATGGAATAGTCGATATACGAAGAACTCATCTCGTCTTCGATATTGATGCTGCTCATGCCCTGGTCGATGTTTCCGGCGGGCAGAATTTCTTCGCTCATAGTCTCTCCGATAACGGTGCGATTAATAAAATAGCGTAGCATATTTACGGTCGCGAAACCACTCTTTTCAAGTGGCGCGGAAGGTTAAAACTCGCCTGTTCAGGCAGATGCCGTATTGACATGCGCGCACGTTTGGTGCATTGTGAAAACGGATATGGATAAAGATCTGGAATATCCGGTGGTCGAGATTTTCGAGTCGCTGCAAGGGGAGGGGTACAACACCGGGCAGCGGATGGTGTTCGTGCGTTTCGGCGGATGCAACCTGGCGTGCCCGTGGTGCGACACGGATTACGGCAACCATGTGACGATGGGCGCGGCGGAGATCTTGTCGCGCGTTGACGCTTTCGGCGTCAAGCCGGTGCTTTTGACTGGCGGCGAGCCTTTGATCCAGCGGGCGTTGGCCCCGTTGCTTACAGCCTTTAAAGATGCCGGGCACTGGATCGGGGTTGAGACGAACGGTCTGGTGGTGCCCTCTCCGGCATGGGCGCGGTATATCGATTATCTTGCGGTCTCGCCCAAGGCCATGTATGCCGATCTGTATGACGACGACAGCATGGTGAGGAAAGCGGACGAGGTCAGGATCGTGGCGGACGGCGACGTGCGCGCGTTTTGCGAAAACATGCGTGACAGGATTGACGCGCCGCGTTACTATCTGTCGCCTTGCTGGCGTGATGGGGTTTTCAACGTCGCTGAGAGTGTGCGGCTCTTGGGAGAACTCAACTGCGGCCGCAGGCGCGGCAAATGGCGGCTGTCGCTGCAAACCCACAAGCTGGCGGGGTTCCGTTAGTCGAAATGCGGCATGGCGGCGTGTGCTGACTCTTGATATTCTGTGTCTTTATGTGTGGCAAGAGAGCATTTCTATTTTTGATGTTGGCGGCGGCGGCCATGGCGCAAGAGGCGCCCGTGAAACGGTTCGTCAATTACCGCCACGGTTTCAGTCAGGACGTTCTGGCCTTGCAGGCGCTGCTGGACCGGCGTCATTTTTCCTGCAACTGCGTCGACGGGTTTTGGGGTGATCGCACCGAGATCGCGCTGATGACATGGCAGACGGTCAACGGTCTG
The DNA here is from genome assembly GCA_964428885.1 of uncultured Lentisphaeraceae bacterium. Classification (GTDB taxonomy): domain Bacteria; phylum Verrucomicrobiota; class Kiritimatiellia; order RFP12; family UBA1067; genus JAQVQN01. Next base: position 4,428 of record CAYRZP010000010.1, on the reverse strand, counting down.
CCGGTGACAGGCGTGCCGGACGCGGATTTGCTCGAACGGCTGGGCGGCGGGGCGGATGTGCTTACACGCTACACTGTGACATCCAACGATCTGGCCGCGGTGGGGCCGGTGCCTGCGGCGTGGGAGGACAAGGCGCGGATGGCGTCGTTAACCCATGAGACGGTGCAGGAGATGCTGGCCGAACGCGGCCACACTTCGCAAAGGGCTGTGGAGCGTCTGAATCCAGGAGTGGCATGGCCCAATCCGCCGCCGGGCACGGAAGTGGTCCTGCCGGATTGCGGTTGTGAAAAGCCGGAGAAAGCCGACTCCATAAGGATATCCCTGTCCCGTCGAGAAATCACGGTTTTCAATAGCGCCGGGCGTTTGATCGCGCTTTTCCCGTGCTCGATCGCCCGCGACAAGAACCACCGGCCGGCCGGCGAGATGAGCGTCAAGGCCATCGCCCCGAACCCTAACTACACCTATGACCCGCAGTTGTTCGAACCCGGCAGCGCTAAAAAGGCCAGGCTGGTGATACCGCCGGGGCCGAACAATCCGGTCGGGGCGGCTTGGATCGGTCTGTCTTTGCAGGGTTACGGGATGCACGGCACGCCAGTGCCGGAACATATCGGCAGGGCGGAGTCCCGCGGCTGTTTCCGCCTGGCCAACTGGAACGCGGTGAAGCTGCTGGACATGGTGGAGATCGGCACTCCGGTGGTCATCGAAGAGTAGACTGGCGCTGAGGCCGCTGCTGCCACGGCCCGGCTGGGTGATGCGATGTTAGGCATGTTACTATTGTCTGCCGGCGTTTTGTCGGCTTACGCGCTTTTCCGCACAGCGGGCGGCAAGGGCGTCAGGGACGCGGCTGTAGCCGCCTGGGTCGCGCTTTACGCCTATGTTTTTGCGGTCACCGAGGCACTCTCGCTTTTGCGGATGCTGACGCCGGCCGGGATAAAGCTGGCATGGACGGCGCTGGCCTGCGCGAATCTTGCGGTGATGACGGTTCGTCTGAGACGCGGGGCAAAAACAGGCCCGCGTGACTGTCTGGCACGCGAGGCTGCGGCATGGCGGCAGGGGTTAATCAGCGCGCGCGGCGAGTTCCCCTGGGCGTCATGGGCGGTCCTGGCGGTGTTAGCGCTGACATTGACGCATGCGCTGCTGGCACCGAATTTCGAGCCGGACGCGCTGACTTATCACCTGCCGCGCGCGCAGCACTGGCTGGTCAACCGTTCCGTCGGCTTTTATGAGACCGCGATCGCGCGCCAGAACTATCAGCCTCCGGGATTCAGCATGGTGGCATGCCATCTCTGCGCTCTGACGGGCGGAGACCGTCTGCTGAACCTTGTGCAGTGGGGGGCTTTCTGCCTCGGGGCGGTTTTGGTTTCCCTGATCGCGCGGGAGGCTGGCGCCGGCCGGCGCGGCCAGTGTTGGGCCGTGTTGCTGGCGCTGACTCTGCCGGCTTCGATCTCGCAGAGCTTCATGGCGGTCAACGACCAGTTCGCGGCGGTGCCGGTGCTGGTTTTTGTCTTGGCATTGTTGAGGATTGAGCGCGGTGGCGAGCGTCACGCCGTGCTTGCGGGGCTGGCGGCGGGACTGGCGTTTGTGGCCAAATGGACCTCCGTGGTTTACGTGGCTGCGTTCGGAACGGTTTTGTCGCTGATTCTGCTTTGGCGGGTTTTAAAGAGTTGCGGGCCGGGGCGCTGCTTCCGGTTGTCAGCTGCTCTGGCCGCGGCGGCGCTGGGCGGCGCGCTGATGGCGGGACCGCATGTGGCGCGCAACATGCGGATGTACGGCGACCCCTTTTCTGGGGAGCCGCCTTCGCTCATGACCAACCGTCGTCTGACGCCGAAGAAGTTCGCCGTGAATGTGGTGAAGCATGCGTCCTTGCACACGGCGGCTCCGCTGCGGATCATGAACCGTCCGGTGGAAAAGGCGGTCGCGCGCTTTGCCGGTCGGCTACTTAACGACCCCGATATCACCTACACTGGGCCGCTGTTGGCCTCCGGTTTCAGGTTGGTGCCGCCTTTAGGGAAAGCATCTTTAGCGGCGTCCAATCCTTTGCACTTTCTTCTTTTTACGCTTGCGGCCGTGTGCTGGATCTTCCGGCCTGGTCGTTATGGCGATCTGCTTTTAAGGGCTTGCGTTCCGGCGGCCGCTGGCGCTTTGCTGTATTGCGCCTTGTTCAAGTGGCAGTTGTGGGCGGCGCGTCTGCAGATACCGCTCTTCCTGCTGATGGCGGCAGGCGCGGCGGTGTGGATGGAGGGGTTTGGGGCAAGGGCGAAGGCGGCGCGTTGCGTGTCGGCCTTTCTGACGGCATACGCTGTCGCGCATGTGCTTTTGCGGCCGACCTGGTATATGCCGGCTTTCCTTTTCGGCCGCGGGAGCGGGGGCAGCGGCATCACCGAAGGCATGACGGTTTCCGCAAAGGTCAGGCGGCTGAACAGTTGCGGATGGCCGATTAATGAATTGCGCGCCATGTCAGACAGCGCGCCGCCTGAGGTCGCGCGCGGCTACAGCCTGTTCTTCACCGCTCGCGACCGCCAATATCTGGGCAACGAGACCTACTTCGCCATGACGGTGCCTTACGCGTGCCTGCGGGAGGTGATGGGGTTTCTCCAGTCTGACGCGACAAGGGGGCTTTACCAATCAACCATTGGGTTGCTTAGCGCCTCTGATCATGGCAATATAGCTCCTGAAATCAACATTATGCCATTCCCGTATGAGTATGTTTTTTGGGCTTGGTCCCGCAATTTCTCGGGAAGCGGGGCGTTGCGGTTCGAGCACTTCGGGCCGTCAGACCCTGAGGCCTTGGCGCGCCGGTATTTCGGCGCCAAGCCCGGGCTGGTGGTCAGCGATTTGACCAGGCCAAGCGTGCTAGGCCGGTTGGCCGAAACGCGCTCGGTCGAGTGCTTGTTGAGCAACCGTTGTTTTGCCGTTTATGGCGTCTGCGGTCAGAAGGAGAGGTCTTTATTGAAAGGTGCGGCGGCGGACGGAGGTCTTCATCCATGAAGAAAATAGTGATAATCGGGGCCAGCGGGTTCGGGGCCGAGGCGGCGTGGGTGATCGGGCGCGTCAACCGTGTCGCTCCGGAATTCGAGGTGCTGGGTTTCTGCGATGATGCGGAGCAGAAACAGAGCGGAGTATTCTGCGGTTTTACGCTGCTGGGGCGGTTTGAAGACTTTGACGGCTGCGGCGGGCTGGACGGTTTCTTTTGCGCGATCGGCCAGAACGAAGTGCGGAAGAAAGTTTTTGGGCAGGCATCCGCCTGTGGAGTGCCGCCGGTCACGCTGGTTGACCCCGGCGCGGCGGTTGCGCCGGACGCCCGGCTGGGAGAAGGCTGTTATGTCGGCATAGGCAGTGTGGTCTCGTGCGGCTCTAGGCTGGGGCAAGGCGTGCTGGTGAATCATGGCGTGACGGTGGGGCACGATGTTGAGGCGGACTCCTTCGCGCAGTTGTGTCCCGGGGCGCGTGTTTCCGGCGGGTGCTTTTTAGGTGAAGGCGCGCTGCTGGGCTCGAACGCCTGCACGATCCCCGGTGTCCGTGTCGGCGCGTGGGCGACGGTCGGCGCGGGGGCGGCGGCCATGCGGGATTTGCCGGATCACGGTATTCTGGCGCGTTTGGCGCGGTGAGTCTTCGCGCTGTTGGAGGCGTGATTTTCGGATGGGCACTGATGCACAGGCGGATACGATGCGGCAGCCGGGCGGGCGAATCTTTTCGCTCACGGTGTTCATCGGCTTTCTGGCGCTTTATGCCGCGACCGCGCAGCGCGGGGTGAGCTGGCAGGACAGCGGTTATTTCCAGCACCGGGTTCTGACCGGCGATTATACAGGGGATTTCGGCCTCGCTCTGGCGCATCCGCTTTACATCGCGGCGGCCCGGTATTTCATGTTCCTGTTTCCTGAGTCGCAGCGTCTGTATGCCGTTAATGTTTTCAGCGGAGTGGGCATGGCGCTGGCGCTGGTGTTTCTGACGCAAAGCGTTTGGCGGTTGACGGGAAAGATCTGGTGCGCGGCGGTGGCGGCGGCGCTGCTGGGGCTGGCGCACATGTCCTGGTGGCTGGCCACGGTGGCGGAGGTCTACACGTGGTCGCTGGCGTTCCTGATGGCCGAGTGGTATGTGCTGGCCAGATTCTTTGAGCGTCGCGAGCGGGGTTGGATGATCCTTTTGTTCCTGTTGAACGGGGCGCACTTTTCGGTCCACAATTTCGCGCTGCTGGGGCTTCCGGTTTACGTCGCGGCGCTGGCGTCCGAGTTCTGGCGGACGGAGCACGGGCGTCTGGAGAGTAAGGCTGAAAGCTGGACGCGGACGGGGACACTGGTTTGCGGCGCGGTGCTGGCGTGGTCGGCAGGGGCGGCGCTGATATGGTGGAAAGTCATGGCGCTTGGGGGTGTCTCAGGCGATTGGAGCGCGACACTTTCGAGTCTTTTGTTCGGTGACGGATACCGGTCG
>CAYRZP010000009.1:2877-28806 GCA_964428885.1 uncultured Lentisphaeraceae bacterium | reverse complement strand
TCCATGATGCTCACCGCACTCGGCGAGGAGAAGGCGGGCGCCGCCATCGAAACAGCGATTGCCGCCACCACGCCTAAAATGAAGAGCCAGCTCGCGGATCAGATGGGGTTCACCACGACGCAGGTCGGCGACATGGTGGCGGAGGCGCTGGCTTAAGCGCGGACGGGCTCAGTCTAGGCTGGCCACGTCCATCGCCGGCAGCAGCAAATAAAAGGTGGTCCCTTTGCCGGGCTCCGATTCCAACCGGATCTGCCCGTTGTGTTCAGCCAGGATCGACTTAGTTATGCTCAGCCCCAGACCGGTGCCCTTGCCGCGCGGTTTGGTCGTGAAGAAAGATTTGAATATCTTCTCCTGCATTTCCCGCGGCACGCCCTCGCCGGTGTCGCGCACCGCGAATTTCCAACAAGCCACGCCTTCAACCGGTTCCGTTTCGACGCCGACGGACAGCTCACGGACTTTGCAGTTGGCCATCGCGTCGCAGGCGTTCGAAAACAGGTTCAGGAATATCTGCTGGATCTGGTTGCGGTCGCCCGTGATCCAGTGCCTGCCCTTGACCACCGGGCAACTGACCTTGATGTTGTTGTTCCTGATGCGGTGCGCCATAATGAAGAGCGCATCGTTGACCGGGACGAAAAGGTCGACCGGAACATGTTTCTCTTTGACCCCGCGCGAGAAATCGCGCAGGCGCGTGGTCAGGTTCTCCATGACCGCGGCCGACTCGTTGACTGTCTCGCAATAAGTCACAAGCTGTTCGCGCAGATCCCGGGCGTTCACGTTGCCGCCTTCCAGCGTCTTCGATATTACCGTCGAACTTAGAATTATGGCGGTCAGGGGGTTGTTGAGGTCATGCACCACGCCTGCCGCCAGTTCGCCGATGGCGGCCAGGCGCCCGGCGTGTATGAGATGATCCTGCATCTCTTTCAACTGCCGCAAATCTCTGGAAACCGTGAAGGTTCTGGCGAAACCGCCCTGTTCGTCATGGAAAACGAACGTGCGCAGTTCCACCGGGATGCGCGTGCCGTCCTTGGCCATGAAAAGGCTTTCGACCGTTTTCTCGCCGGACTGCTTGACCTCCCTGAACCCCTGCTCCACCGCGTCGAGAATCTCCGGCGGATAAAGCTGGCGGATGTTCATGGTGCCCAGTTCCTGCGCGGTATAGCCCAGCAGCGCCGAGGCGGTGCGGTTGACATAAACGATATTGCCAGCCTCGTCGACAGAATGAATCATGTCAGGAAAATTCTCGATGAGCGCGTCGACAACCTTGAGTTTGTCGATCTGGCTACCGCTGGCGTTTGTGAACATGACCCGCCTCCGCTTTCCGGCTAAAGCCGGCTTGTACCTGTGGCCCGCCCGCATCGCCGCCGGCTAAAAATATGCCGGCGTAAAAACCGCGGCAGCCGCAACAGCACAGGGAAATTCAGTTCTTGTGCCGGTAAATGATGCGCCCTTTGGTCAGGTCGTAGGGCGAAATCTCAAGTGTGACGCGGTCTCCCGCCGCGATCTTGATGAAAAACTTGCGCATCTTGCCCGAGATGTGCGCCAGCACCTCGTGCCCGTTCTCAAGGCGGACTTTATACATGGTGGCGGGCAGCACCTTGACCACAACACCGATCACTTCTATCGCATCATCACTAGGCATAAAAGAAAAATCCTGAAACACACAAAGTTTTGACTAATGTAACATGAAGTGTGACAGCTTGGCAAGCGATGCGTTTTCAATACTTCCGCTCTTCCGCTCCAGGACCATGGCTGTGCGGCATGGCAGATAGACTTTGATGACATGGCAGCGTTCCTGGCCGCGCAGCTCGGTCAAAAGGCTGAAGGTCTGGTCTCTCTTTATGCGGCCCTGTCCCCCGAAACGCTCTTCGTCGCTGTCCAGCAGCAGCCGGTACTCGCCCGGCGGCACCACCACGCTGAAGTCCGTGACCGAGCAGTCGCTGTGGAAGTTAAGCAGGAACACCAGCGGGCCGCGCTCGAAAACCAGGACCTTATGCGTGTCCGACACGAAAAGCCGCCGCGGCACCGTGCCCTCTAGGGCGCGCTTGTCCTGGACAAGGCGCATGACCGCCTCGTCGAATTCTCCCAAGCACCAGTACAGCAGGTCGCGGTTGTCGCGCAACGCCCACTGCCGCCGCGCGTAGTGGTAGGAAAAATTATTGCCCTCCCGCGGGAAATCGATCCATTCCGGATGACCGAACTCGTTTCCCATGAAATTCAGATAGCCGTGGCCCGCCGTGCCGAGCGTGGCCAGACGCGCCAGCTTGTGCAGCGCCACACCGCGCGCGGTCTTAAGGCTGACCGACGTGCGCGACATCTCCTTGTAAATGGCGGCATCGACAAGCTGGAAGAAAAAAGTCTTGCCGCCCACCAGCGCCTGATCGTGGCTCTCCAGATAGTTGATGGTCTGCTCGTCCGCCCGGCGGTTGGTCAGCTCATGCCAGAGATAGCCGATGCTCCAGTCCTCATCGCAGACCTCGCGCGCCATGCGGAACCAGCACTCCGGCACGCCCATGGCCATGCGGAAATCGAAGCCCGCGCCGTTGTCGCTGACCGGCGCGGCGATCCCGGGCATGCCGCTCACGTCTTCGGCGACCGTTATCGCGTCGGGCCGCACCTCATGGATGACCCGGTTGGCCAGATTACAGTAGACCCAGGCCTCTTCGTCGACCGTGGCGTCAAAATACTGGCTGTAGTCCATAAAATCAACACCCAGTCCGTGATGCAGGTACAACATGCTGGTGATGCCGTCAAACCGGAATCCGTCGACACGGAACTCGTCCAGCCAGTAACGGCAATTGGAAAGCAGGAAATGCAGGACATCGGTCTTGCCGTAATCGAAACAGCGCGAGTCCCAAGCCTCGTGCCAGCCGCGCAGCCCGTCATGAAAATATTGGTAGGGCGTACCGTCGAACAGCGACAGCCCCTCGCGCTCGTTCTTGACCGCGTGCGAATGCACCAGGTCGATGATCACGGCCAGGCCCGCCGCATGCGCCGCGTCAACCAGCTCCTTGAGTTCCTCAGGCGTCCCGAACCGCGACGAGCAGGCGAAGAAGCTCGACACATGATATCCGAAAGATCCGTAATAAGGGTGCTCCATGACCGCCATGAGCTGCAGGGTGTTGTATCCCGCCGCCACGATCCGCGGAATGATTTTCTCGCGGAATTCGGCGTAAGTGCCCACGCCGTGCTTGTCCTGCGCCATGCCGACATGCGCCTCGTAAACCAAGGGCACGCGCTCAGGCACCCTGAAGCGGTCCACTTTCCAGACATACGGCGCGGGGTCCCATACCTGCGCCGCGAAGAGCAGCGTCGCCGGATCCTGCACAACCCTGCGCGCATAGGCGGGGATGCGCTCGCCGCGCCCGCCTTGCCACGCCATCTCCAGGCGGTAAAACTGTCCGTGCCGCAAACTATCGTCGGGCAGTGTGATCTCCCAGACGTCGCGGCCCGGCAGCCTGCCCAGCCTGAAGGCCTCGTCGACACGCCAATCCGAAAAATCACCGACCAGCCAAATCCCGGTGGCGTTCGGCGCCCACTCGCGGAAAACCCATCCGCCGTCACGCTTGTGCAAGCCGTAATATTCATGAGCACACGCGAATTCAGACAGGCACGCCACACCATTGCTCAAAAGCACCGCCTTCTTCTCAGCCAAGCGCGCGCGCCCACGTATGATTTCGGCGTAAGGCGCGAGGTAAGGGTCTTCCAGAAGCGACGAGCGGATAGCGGATTCCGGCATGTTCTGACCTCCTGAAACAAGCTGCCTGATTCACTCGAAGGATCGCACCAGCGGACGATTCAGCATATTCTCATAGATGTCTATGTAACTCTTGGCGCATGTCTCATGGTTGAAACGGGCGCGGCCTTCACGCATGACCCTGGACACAACCTTCTCTTTGTCCGGCTCAGGCATCCTGTAAAACTCCATGGCTTTGTCCATCGCCCACTCTAAACCGCGGCTGTCATATATCTTGAAGACAAAGCCGTTGCCTTTGCCGCCGGCCATGTCAAGATGCTCGACCGTGTCGTGCAGCCCGCCCGTGTCATGCACTACCGGCAGCGAACCGTAAAGCTGCCCGACCATCTGTGGCAAGCCGCACGGCTCAAACAGCGACGGCACCAGCGTGAAGTCCGAGGCCGCATATCCCTGCTGCGAAAGCGACTGGTTGAAGTCGCAGACCGCCAGCCGGCCGTAAAGCTCGTGAAACTTGAGGATGTCGTGAAAATGCTTCTGGTACGCCCCGTTTGCGACCACGGCAAGCTGAACGCGCCGCTTCCAGTGGCGCGACATGAAATGGTAGAGAATGTTCGTCAGCAGTTGCGGCCCCTTCTGTGCCGGGTCTAGGCGCGAAGGCCAGAAGAACAGCGGCACGTCAGGGTTCTCCTCCAGTCCCACTTTACGCTGGAACGCAACCTTGTTGGCGCGTTTGGCCTCACGGTGGCTGTCAGGACCATAGCGCACATCGAGATTCGGGTCAATCTCAGGGTTGTCGGACGTGTCCGGCGCGTTCAGTATGCCTGCCGCGCAACCGGCACGGTGTTTGTTGCGTATCTCTTGGCGCAGCGCCTCAGGGATGAAACCGTGCCATCCGTTGACGATCTCATCGAGGAACTTGGGGCTCACGGTGTTGATGAAATGCGAGGCGAAAACGCCGCTGGCCTGCATATCGATCAGGTTGCCGTTGCGCGACTCCTCATAGTTCTGCGGCACCCGCATGTAATACAGATTGCCCCAGAACTCGGCCGCGTCAATCCCCGCGTCTTCAATATTGGCCAGTGTCAGATTATGCGTGTGGATGTTGTGGACCGTGAACAGGCACGGTATGCCCATGCGCCTGGCCGCACCCGGGATCAGACCGGTCATCCAGTCGTTGCAGTGTATCAGGTCCGGCCTGACCGTCGGGATTATGTTGTTGATGATCTCGCGCGAGAAGGCCAAAGCCAGCTTAGGATTCTCGTTCTGCGCGTTGCTGTAAACCGTGTCGCGGTAATAGAAGCAGCGATCCTCCGCAAGATGGATGCGTGAGTCCGGCAGGCGGCTCTTGTAGACCCGCAGCTCGTCGCTGATGAGCTGCCCCACATCCACATGGAACATGCGCCGGTAGTGCGGCAGCGCCACATGCACGTCGGCCCCCAGATCGAAAAGCGCCGCCACCAGCGAAGCCGAGACATCCGCCAGGCCGCCCGCCTTGGCCGTGAGACGACAAGCCATGTTGCCCATACCTGCCGGCAGGTAGGTGATCTCCGGCGTTACAATCAAAATTCTCGGCTTTTTCACCTTTTTCTCTTCCCTCTTGTTGGCTATGCCTCTCTGCTTTCTTCTCCCGCTTCGGGATAGCGTGCCAGACCTGCCGTCATTTAGGCAAGCTTGCCGTCCCTTCGATTTTACCGGTCAACTCTTTTACCCGTGTCTTCAACTCTTCAAGTTTCAGTTGTTTTGCACGCAGGGCCGGCAGCTCGACAACTTTTTGCCGCAGTTCTTGCTCTTTACTGACCAGTTGCCGCCGGAGATCCTGGTACTCCTTGCGCATTTTGTCTATCTCCGGGCTGGAATAGTTGGCGTTTCCCCAAGCGCCCTCCAGTTCCCTTTCCAGCTTGAGGGCGCTGATCTCCGTCTGGGCCCGCTCGGCCATCAATGCGTTGACGGCCTTCCGTCCCTCCTCGGAAAGTCCGGAAAAGTCCTGAGCGCGCCCCGAAGCCGCCGCGAACGCCATAATGATTGTTAACAGAAAGCTGTGCCGTGTCAGAGCATTCATATCCTTTTTCCTCGTTCTCGTCTGCATTCGTAAAAGTGGGTGTCAGTATACGCAAAAAGCGACATCGACGCAACTGAACTGAACTCGGGCGCGTTGCGTACCTTTCACGTCCTGTCTGGTTGTGCCCCGCCACTAGACGATACGCCATCACTCTTTCCGAATCAGTCTCACCGGTCCCAGCAATCCCGATGCACCGAGCGCCGCGCCTTTATCCGGCCCCCGTATCGTCCATGTCTTCTGTTCGGCCTCAGGCAGGCCCGCGTCGTAAATCAACCGGTTCCGCCATGTGGACGTCACCTCGACAACAAGCGTGTTCACACCCGGCTTGAGCGCCCCCGACACGTCGCACCGGTACGGCTCGCACCAAAGCGAGCGAACCGGTTTCCCGTTCACCCAAACCTTCGCCCACGCCTCGACGCGCCCCAAATCAAGCTCATACCCCGTCACAGCGCCCGGCACAACGACCGTTGTCTCGTATCGTGCCGTTCCGGAGAACGCCTTCGCCTCGGGCGCGGCAAGGATCTCTTTCCACGACGCCAGCCTGTCGAGCGTGACGCGCGCGGGCGCGCCCCACCCTTCCGGGAACGAAACGTGCCACGGACCCGCCGGCGTCAGCGCGCCGGACACGACCGAGCGCACTGCGGGTGACGCTTGCGCCGCGCCTTTGCGGATAACCACAAACACCGAACCGCACGCCGCCAAATCGAGCGTGAACGCACCGGTCTCGGTCATGACCCGCAACGCGCGCGCCGCGCCGGTAACGGGATCCCACGCCTCGACCGCGCCCCGGATCCGGCACGTCACGCGCGCAGTCACACCTGTCGCCGCCGGGTTCGCCACGAAGTACCAGTCAGCATCGCCGTCCTGGCGGTGGTTCCACAGCAGTTGCGCGTCGGATGTGAAATCATGCGTCCAGCCGAACCGACGCAATCCCGCGCCGATGTCACCGCGCATGATCGTCGCCCCCTGCGCCGACAACGCGTCCAGACGTTTCTCCGTCTCAGGCAGGAGAAATGTCTGCCCCGGGATCCAGAGCGCGCGCCATGCGACACCCTCTGGCGTGACGAGGGCGCCGCCCTGCACGTCAATGCGCGTGAACAGGGCGTCTCGGTTACAGTAGTCGTACGCGAAGCCGTCCGGGAAAGGCGCGTTCTCGTCTGGCTTGTGTCCGAGTTCGTCGCCCAGGTACCACAACACGTCATTGACCGGGCGCCCCGCCTCAAGCATCGTCCCGCACCGCGCGAGATACATTGTGAACTCCGGCATGTGCCGCCACCATGTCTGACCGCGCAGGAACGGCGTGCCGATACCGTTGCCGAACGACGTGCCGGGCTGCTTCCAGTCCACGCGCGGATTGTGCGTGTATGTGTGGAACACGATATGCGACACGCCGCGCGCGAAATGCTTATCCGCCACGCCCTTAAGCAAGCGGAAGGTTTCGTTCCAGGTCAGTTCGAAGGAGGTGAACGCTTCCGCCGCCACGCGTTTCTTCCCGTAGAGACGGGCGGCGGACACACATGGGCGCACAGGCTTGAAGTTGTGGCTGCCCACAAAGCCGTTGTCGCGGTGCGGCTGCCAAAACTCGCACATCGGCGTATCGGCGTATTTCCAGAAACGCATTAGATCGCCCGGCAACACGTCGCCGAAGGCAGTCTCGAATTGCACATGCAGTCCGTTCTTACGTCCCAGTTCCGCCATGCGCCCGTAGTAGTTGTCCTCCACGAGACGCCCGACCGTGCGCCTCCAGTCCAGAAGAAAACGCTCCGTCGCGGCGGGAGACTCAATGACCCAGCCGAACACCGCCGGTAACAGAAGACGCGCGCCGTACCCGTTCGACCGCTGGAAGAAATCCTCCATGCGCGGCGTCCAAGTCTGCCGCTTGCATTCCCAACTGTCCACAAGCATGCCCTGAAGCTTGCCGCCCGCGAGCGTCCCCTTGACGAGGCGGCCGAGATACCCCTCGAAGTTCGCGTCGAACCCGCGCGGATCAAGCTTGTCGCACTCCCATCCCGTACCCTCTTGCGGCGCGGGCCCGTTGCGGGCCCCGTTGTTGACGTGGCCGACGCGCAGGATCGTCCACTTTCCGGCGGGCGCGCGCCACGTCAGGTCGCCGTCCGCGTTCAGACGGTCCGTCACGTCGCGAACCGCACCCTTCGCGATCCACGCGGCGGAGGATTGGCCCGACACACGATGCGCGATTCCGCGCAACACCCAGGCGGCTTTACCCTCCCAATTGTCCAGACGCGCACCGCCAAAGAGCCGCGCGAAACGAAGATTGACAGCATGCGTGTTGACGAGTGTCAGACGGTACGCGGCGGCTAGCGATTCATCGCATGCGATCGAGTGCGGCACGTCGTCCTGCCAACACCCCTGCGGCATCTCCTCCTCCGCAACGATGCGGGATGTGCCGTATGGCGCGACGGCCTCCAGGCGCACACGCATTCCGGGCTCATAGCAGAAGTGGTGGTTCAGATCGGATGGCGATGGTAGCTGCATCGTCCGTACCGTGACCGGTGTCTCGAACACAATCATCGTGTTATGGGCGTTAGCCGGGCCGCACGGATCGAATTTCGCGGCCTTGCCGGCAAACGCATCGCGGAACCGGGGATCGGATACGGACGCGGGAACCAGCGGAGTTTCCGTGTCATCCGCCGGCGTGGGGAACGCAAGCACCGCGATGTCGCGCCAATCGCGCCCTGCCATGCGGTCGTTTGCGGAAACCGGGAGGGACGCGCGAACATCGGCGGAGCCGTCCGCAATCACGTCCGCGCGCTTGAAGTCAAGCACGCGCATCGCGTTCGAAGGCGCGATCCACGGGCCGCCGCTCATCGACCAGCCGGGACAATTCTGCATCTTGAAGGTCAGGCCGAGCCGGTCGCATTCGTCTGCCGTAAAACGCACCAGCTTGTCCCATTCCGCGCTGAGACACGGAATCTGGTTCGTCACGCCCGGCCACGGGCCGCCGAACTGCCCGTGAAAAAACTGAATGCCCGAAATCCCGGCGGCCTGGACGGCCTCCAGATCGGCGGTCAGACCTTCACGCATCACGTTTCCGCCGATCAGGTGAAACCAGGTTTCGGGATAGTGGTCTTTCGCCGGGCGGGCGAATGTCCCGATTCCCAAGGCATGGGCGATGGTCGCCGCCACGGATGCCAACGACACCAGGGCTAAACAGGGGAACACGCGTTTTCTCCTTTTTTCCATGCGGGGTTATCTTATCAAGCACGAGCCGGGTTATCCATGTCGATGTTATATCCATGCGAACGCTAAGCGCCGCGGCGAATTGCGCGAATTGCCGTGCGTTAAACGCGCGCTTGACGAACCAGGCCCAATGCGGGTACATTGTCTTAACTAGTGGGACTTGCAAAACCTTCGGTTTATGCAAGAACATGGTGCAGGGTTCAGGGTGCAGGGTTCAGGGTTCGGGTGAGCGTTGCCGGACTGAACACTGACATACTGAACACCGGCATACTGAACACTGGCATCTGGCGCTTACAGAGGTTTTACAAGCGGCTCAGAAAGTTTTTAACAGGAGGCGTCATTTATGAAAACAAGAAAAATCGTCATAACCGAAGATGACCGCAAACAGCTTGTTGACCTGATAGCCGCGGCCGACCGCTCGGGAGGACGGACAGATCTCGACGCACTCGCGCAGGAACTGCAAAGGGCGCAGGTCGTTGCGTCCGACAAGGTGCGCCATGACGTGGTGACCATGAACTCTAAAGTCGTGCTGGAAGACCTTGACGGCGGCAAAGAGATGAAATACAAGCTTGTGCTGCCGAAATACGCGGATGTCGACACCGGCTCGATCTCGGTGCTCGCGCCTATCGGCACCGCCATTCTGGGTTATGCCGAGGGAGATGTGGTGGAGTGGCCCGTGCCGGCCGGGATCAGGCGCATCAAGATCAAGAAGGTCCTCTTCCAACCGGAGGCCGCCGACAACAGCGGGGCGTAAGCGTCGCGTTCAGGCCGCCTGCGCAAACGGCGCCATGCCAACGGTTCGCAAGCGGTTGATTGGGCCGGGATACGATGACATGCTTTTAAAGCTTAGGCTTGTGTTGACTATCATGTGATTCACAGAGAAGAAAGGGGCGAGATATGGCTGGAGACGTTTTAAACCTGACTGGCGCGGATTTCGAGACCGCGATCGCGCAAGGCGTGACCCTTGTGGACTTCTGGGCCCCCTGGTGCGGGCCGTGTAAAATGCAGACGCCGATCCTCGAGCAGCAGGTCGCGCCCGCCGTCGCAGGTCGGGCCAAGATTGCCAAGGTCAACGTGGACGACGCGAAGGATCTGGCTGTCAAATACGGCGTGCGCAGCATACCGGCCATCTTCATCTTCAAAGACGGCAAAATCGTCAGCCAGACCGTCGGGCTGCAAAAGGGCGACGCGCTGGTTAAAGCCCTGGAAAACGCGCTGGCCGCAAGTTGATGCTTGCTTGTTGACCATCAAGCGTGGTTTAAGGTATTATTAGTCTCTTTTTGCCCCCTTTATGGGGTTGAGTTAAGGAGCAAAATCCAATGGCGAATATCAAGAGTGCGGTCAAACGCGCGAAACAGTCCGAGGTCAAGCGTCTCCGTAACCGTTCAAGCAAGAGCGGGGTCCTGACGGCGCGCAAGAAGGTGCTGGCGGCGATCAGCGAGGGCAAAAAGGAAGAGGCGGTCAAGCTGTATTCCGAGTACTCATCCAAGCTGGACAAGGCGGCCAAAAAAGGCGTGATAGCCAAGAACAACGCCAGCCGCAAAAAGTCGCGCGTGGCTTTAAGCCTTAAGAAAATGGCCTGAAGCCAGCTAGGGCCAGACACTTGCTTTCTGTGACCGGTCATCGCACTCGCGCGGGGGTGGCCGGTTTTGTGTTTTTGGATGCCGCGTCATGAACAGACTGTCGGTGACAGACCTCGGCGCGGATCAGGAATACGGCGAAGTCCTGGTCCTGCAGGAACGTCTGCACGCCCGGCGTATCAGCGGCGAAATCACCGATACGCTGCTGCTGCTCGAGCACAGTCCGGTCTACACCCTGGGGCGTTCGGCCGAGACCGCGAACCTGCTCATGTCTGACGAAGCGCTGCGCTCGGCCGGCATCGCTAAATTCGAGACCCGCCGCGGCGGCGACGTGACGTACCACGGCCCCGGACAGCTCGTCGGCTACCCGATCATCCACCTGGCCGAGAAGGGGCTCAAGGTCTTGGAGTTCGTCGAAGGCATCGAAGAGGCGCTGATGCGCGCGGCGTCCGGTTTCGGCGTGGCGGCGGGGCGCGACCGGCGCAACCGCGGCGTCTGGATTGGCGACGACAAGCTGGCCGCGCTGGGCATAATGGTCTCGCGGCAGGTGACCATGCACGGCTTCGCGCTGAACGTGAACACCGACCTGAACCTTTACCGCGGCATCGTACCATGCGGCTTGCGCGGCGCCGGGGTGACTTCGCTGGCGCGGGCGCTGGGCAGGGACGTTGACATGCAGGATGTCAAAACAAGTGTCGCGGAAGCTTTCCGCGACGTGTTCGGCTACAGGTGAGACTATGAAACAATGGCTACGCTCAATCAGGGACATGCTCTTGTTCATAATGCTGACGCCGCAACTTTTCGTCTTCAGCTATTACTGCGGCCACCTCATCAAGGGCGCCAACAAGCCGGACATGGCGAAAAGCCTGTTTGTGTTCGCGCTGACGGTAGCGTGGGTCTCAGCGCCGTTATTGCTGGCTTTGGGCTTCGCGTTCAAAACCATGCTGGCGCGCCGCGCGCGGTGGCATACGATACTGCCGCTGGGCGCGGCAGCGGGGTTCGTTTGGCTGGCGCTTTGGAACCTGACCGTCCACAATAGCTTCTCTTACGCCCGGTCCGTGACGCCGCTGTTGATTTGCGTCGCAACAACCGTCGGCTTGGCCCTGGCCCGGCATGCGCGCGCGGTGACCGCGGCAGAAAAAGAGCACAGGGAAAATACGGTGCCGGGCTTGCCAGGATGACAATTTTTCTGATATTGTCATTCTCATGGCCGTCACCGCCTGCGCGCCACAAACGCGGCGGCGGGCAACGGGATTGATCCGGCGGCAAAACTAAGGAGTTAAGCGACTATGTCATGGTTTGAAAAACCGGCCACGGCTCCGGCCGGCGTTCCCAGGGATACGGTTTGGGCCGTATGCCCGTCCTGCAAGGCTTATATCGGCAGGAAAAAATGGCTGGCAGCAGACAAGGTTTGCCCCCGCTGCAATTACCACGAGCGTCTGGCCAGCCGCGAGCGCATCGCGATGCTCACCGACTCGGGCAGCTTTCAAGAGTTCAGCGCCGCGGTCGGGGTCAACGACCCGCTGGGCTTCACGGACGCCAGCGGCTCTTATGCGGACAAAGCCAAGGCCGCCGCGGACAAGACCGGCGCGGGCGAGGCCGTGTTGACCGGCACAGCCCGGATCGACAAGGTCGCGGTCGTGCTGGCGGTCATGGACTTCAAGTTTCTGGGCGGCAGCCTCGGCAGCGGCACCGGCGAGCGCATCCTGCTGGCGGCGGAAAAGGCCGTCGAGATGAAACGCCCGCTGATCATAGTCTCAGCCTCGGGTGGCGCCCGCATGCACGAGGGCATAGTGTCGCTGATGCAGATGGCCAAGACCTGCGCCGCGATCGCCCGCCTGAAAGAGGCCGGCCTGCCGTACATCTCGATCCTCACCGATCCCACCACCGGCGGCGTGTCGGCCAGCTACGCCATGGTCGGCGACCTGAACATCGCCGAGCCCAAAGCTTTAATCGGTTTCGCCGGACGGCGCGTGATCGAACAGACCATCAAACAGAAACTGCCGGACGATTTCCAGACCGCGGAATACACGCTGTCTCACGGCTTCATCGACCATATCGTGCCGCGCAAAGAGCTTAAGGCGTTCGTCGCCAAAATCCTGCGCTACGCCGGTTGCTGACCGGTTGCAAGACAGCCCCAACACTATCACAACTTTTAACGGGACATTTCTCCATGGCAAAAAAAACGCACAAGCAACTTTCGGCCTGGGACATCGTGCAGATCGCGCGCCACGCCGAACGCCCGAACATCGCGGACATCACGCGGCTGGTCTGCTCTGATTTTGTGGAGTTGCACGGCGACAGGCTATTCGGTGATGACCGCGGACTGATCGGCGGCTTCGCCACCATCGGCGACGAAAAAATCATGCTGGTCGGACACCGTAAAGGACGCGGCGTCGAAGAGAACATAGACGCCAATTTCGGCATGGCCAATCCCGAAGGCTACCGCAAGGCCATGCGCCTGATGCGCCTGGCCCAAAAGTACGGCCTGCCTTTGGTATCATTCGTGGACACTCCCGGCGCCTACCCGGGCAGCGAGGCCGAGGCGCGCGGCCAGGCCGAGGCCATCGCGCATAACCTCGAGTTCATGTCCACCCTGCGCACACCGATGGTGATCGTGATCTGCGGCGAGGGCGGCAGCGGCGGCGCGCTGGGCATCGCGGTCGGCGACCGCATCCTCATGCTGCAGAACGCCGTCTACTCGGTTATCTCGCCGGAAGGCTGCGCCTCGATCCTGTGGCGCGACGGCTCCAAAGCGCCCGAGGCCGCCGGAACGCTTAAGATCACGGCCGACTCCCTGAAAAAACTAGGCATCATCGACGAGATCGTGCCCGAGCCGGAAGGCGGCGCACATACCGACCCCGCCGCCGCTCTGGCGGAGATCAAGAGGGCTGTATTGGCCAACCTGTCAGAACTGAAAAAGACACCCCTGGATGAACTTTTGCGGCAACGTTACGAGAAGTTCAGCGCCATGGGGCGCTTCTGAAAAGATTTCCCTATGGAACAGAAACGCAAGAACCCACGCGACATACGCGTCAAAATGAGCGTGGAAGGCCTGAAAGAGGACTACGATTGGCACCTGCGGTACACACAGGCCAAAACCCCTGACTCGGCCACGCCGCGCGACCAGTACGAGGCTTTCGCCTATTGCGTCCGTGACCGGTTGATAGAGCGCTGGATCCAAACCCAGGCGACCTACCGCAAAAATAAAGTAAAGCGCGTCAACTACCTTTCTTTGGAGTTCCTGATCGGACGGCTGCTGGGCAACAATGTCATCAACCTCAAAATGGACGACATCTGCCGCGAGGCCTTGGCCGAGGAGGGCATAGACTGGAACTCGTTGAGGGATTTCGAGGTCGACGCGGGATTGGGCAACGGCGGATTGGGGCGCCTGGCCGCCTGCATCCTCGACTCCATGTCCACGTTGAACCTGGCCGGCGTGGGATACGGACTGCGCTATGACTACGGGGTCTTCAAACAGATCATCGTCGAGGGCCAGCAGGTGGAAGAACCCGACCACTGGCTGAAAAACGGTTATCCATGGGAAGTCGCGCGCCCGGAGTACACCCAGACCGTGCATTTCGGCGGACGCGTCGAGTGCGTCACCAACGGACGTGTGGAGTGGCGCTGGATGGCCACCGAGAAGGTCTTGGGCGTGCCTTACGACCTGCCGGTGGTCGGGTACGGCGACGCGGTCAACACCCTGCGCCTGTGGTCGGCCAAAGCCGATGACGAGTTCCATTTCGACGACTTCAACAAGGGATCTTATGTCGAGGCGGTCGAGAACAAGGTGCTGGCCGAAAACCTCACCAAAGTGCTTTACCCGAACGACAACGTCATGGAGGGCAAAGAGTTGCGGCTGCGCCAGCAGTATTTCTTCATCGCGTGCTCGCTCCAGGATATCATGCGCCGCTTCAAACTGGAGAACTCCGACCTGCAGCGCCTGCCGGAGAAAGTGTTCATCCAGCTTAACGAGACGCACCCGTCTCTGATCATCCCGGAAATGATGCGCATGCTGGTGGACCGCGAACAGATGGACTGGGACTCGGCCTGGTCGATCACGCGCGCCTGCACCGGATACACCAACCACACGATTCTGCCTGAGGCGTTGGAGAAATGGAGCGTGTCCCTGATGGAACGGCTGCTGCCGCGCCACATGCAGATCATCTACGAGATCAACGGCCGTTTTTTGAAACAGGTGGCGGCAATGTGGCCCGGCGATATCGGACGCCTCACCCGCATGAGCATCATCGAAGAACACGGCGAAAGATCCGTGCGCATGGCCAATCTGGCGATCGTGGGCTCAACTTCCGTCAACGGCGTGGCTGGCCTGCACACGGAGATACTGAAAACCTCGTTGTTCAAAGATTTCCATGACCTTTACCCAGAACGCTTTTCCAACAAGACCAACGGCATAACGCAACGTCGCTGGCTGCTCAAAGCCAACCCAAAACTTGCGGGCCTGATCTCCGAGACTATCGGCCCTGAATGGATCACGGACCTGACGCGGCTGAAACGCCTAGAAACGTTTCAAGACGACAGATCCTTCCTCGACCGCTTCCGCGCCGTCAAGCAGGACAACAAAGCGGCGCTGGCGGATTACATCCGCGAGACAACCGGCATCATTGTGTCACCCGAAGCTATCTTCGATGTCCAGGTCAAGCGCCTGCACGAGTACAAGCGCCAGCTTCTGCTGGTTTTGTACATCATCATTCTCTACAACCGCCTGATTGAAGATCCCGCATACGACCCGCATCCCCGCGTCTTCATTTTCGCCGCAAAGGCTGCGCCGGGCTACACGCTCGCGAAACTCATCATCGGCCTGATACACGGCATCGCCGATGTCGTGAACGGCAACCCGCGCGTCAGGGAGAAACTGAGCGTGGTCTTCCTTCCTGACTACCGTGTTTCCCTGGCCGAAAAAATCATACCGGCTGCGAATGTCAGCGAGCAGATCTCGCTGGCCGGGACCGAAGCCTCCGGCACCGGCAACATGAAGCTGATGCTGAACGGCGCGTTGACCCTGGGCACGCTGGACGGCGCCAACGTTGAAATCTGCGAGGAGGTCGGCGAGGACAACATGTTCATCTTCGGCCTGCGCGTCGAACAGGTGAAGGAACTGCGTCCGGTCTATTCCTCGCGCGCGATATACCATGCCGACCCGGAGTTGCGTCGCGCCATCGACATGATCCGGCGTAACGTGTTCTGCCTGCTGAACCCCGGGCTGTTCACACCGATCATCAGGTCGCTGCTGGACTACAACGACCACTACATGATCCTGGCCGACTTGCGCGACTATATCGAAACCCAGGACCGGGTCGAGGCACTGTACCGTCAGAAACGCAAATGGGACAGCAAGGCACTGCTGAACGTGGCGCGTTCGGGCAGATTCTCTTCCGACCGGACCGTGCTCGAATACGCGCACGACATCTGGCACGTCGAACCCGTGACC
This sequence comes from uncultured Lentisphaeraceae bacterium, assembly GCA_964428885.1. Classification (GTDB taxonomy): domain Bacteria; phylum Verrucomicrobiota; class Kiritimatiellia; order RFP12; family UBA1067; genus JAQVQN01. Next base: position 12,820 of record CAYRZP010000009.1, on the reverse strand, counting down.
ATTGATCGCGGGTAGCGCGAAAGCTCTGCCAGCCTTTCAGATCAACCTTTTTGCCGAAAGCCGAACGACAGCGGGCAGCCCGGTTCGGCCGCCATATAATCGCCGGTGGCGGCATAAGCGCGCGCGCGGCAGCCCCCGCACGTCTGGTTGAAACCGCAGACACCGCAAGCCCCGCCATACCGCTCAGTCTGCCGCAGGTCGTTGAACACCCTGGAACAGGCGTAAGCCTTTTTCAGGTCAAACCCGTAATCGCGCAAATCGCCGCTGTCAACATCCAGAAATCCGCACGGCTGCAAAACGCCGGTATGCGAAATGAAGGCGAACCCACGCCCTCCCAAGCAGCCTGTGGGCATACGGCCCGGCCGGCCTGCCGCGTACCAGACGCGCACCGCCTGCGGCGCGCAGGTCTCGCGCACACGCACCGGGCCTTGCGCGTCCATCTCGAACGCCCAACGCAGCACCGCGTCGGCATCCTCAGACGAAAGAGACAACTCGCGCAAGGCCGAACCACGGCCCACCGGCACCAGAAAAAAAAGATCCAGCGCACCGGCGCCAAGTCTGACGGCCGTCTCGCGGATCAACGGCAGTCCATCCTTGTTCAGACGCGAGACCGTTGTGTTGACCTGAAACGGCATGCCGATCTCGGCGGCCACCGACATCGCGCTGGTGACGTTTGCAAACGCACCCTCCACCCCGCGGAAAGCGTCATGCGTCTCGGCCGTCGCCCCGTCCAGACTGAAACTGCACGCCGTGACGCCGGCGCCTTTCAGCTCCTGCAAGGACTCGCGCGTGACCAGCGCGCCGCATGGCGCCATCACCGAACGCAGCCCGCGGCCGGTCGCGGCGCGCACGAGCTCCAGAATATCCGGCCGGCACATCGGCTCCCCGCCGGTCCAGATGATCATCGGGCGCGTCTCAGGCGCCAGCGAATCAAGAACACGCAGACACTCGTCCGTGGTCAGCTCGCCGGCATAGTCGCGGTCCTGCGCACCCGCGCGGCAGTGGCGGCAGGCAAGCGGGCAACGCCGCGTGATCTCCCACGCGATCACACGCAGGGCATGCGGCGGCTTAAACGCGCCGCTTGCGGGAGGCTGCCCGCGTGGCTGTGCAAGTTCATTCATCGGCCGCCTGCGCGATCTCTGCGTCTGTCAGATAACAAGCCGGGTCAACGCCCCATAAATCGCCGGTGGCGGCTTCCGCCCGCGCTCGGAAATTGCCGCCGCAGACATCCAGGAAACGGCAAGCCGCGCAGCGCCCCGTCACGTGCGTCTTCTTCTGGCGCAACTGCGCCAGCAACGACCCCGGTTCAGGCCGGCCCCATATCTCACTGAATGGTTTGTCAAGCACGTTGCCGAGCGGCTTGTCGCGCCAAAACTGATCGGGATACACGGTGCCGTCCCAGCTCACACAGGCGATGCCATGCCCGGTGCTGTTGCCGCCGTTCATGCGCAGCAGCGTCATCACGTCGCCGGCGCGCGGATTACCTTCGCGCAGCATGCGCAGGTACAGATAAGCCCCGTCGCAATGATTGTCCACTGTCAGAACCTCGGCCGGGTAACCTCGCGCGCGCAACCGCGCGGTCCGGTCAATAATCAGGTCCACAGCGGCGCGGCGCTGGTCTGCCGTCAGATCATGCGCGGCTATCTCAGCCCCGCGTCCGCAATACACAAGATGATAAAAGCAGATGCGCGGTATGCGCTCGGCTTCCAAAAGGTCAAACACCGCCTCAACCTCGCCGACATTGTCTTTTGTCAGCGTCATGCGCAGGCCGACCTTAACGCCGGCTGCGCGGCAATGACGTATGCCCGCCAGCGTCCTACGGAATGCCCCCGGGCAGGCGCGGAAACTGTCATGCACACTCTCCATGCCGTCAATGCTGATGCCGACGTAAGAGACGCCGATCTTTTTGACACGGGCGGCCAGCGCGGCGTCGATCAGCGTGCCGTTGGTGGAAAAGACGACACGCAGACCGCGCGCCGCCGCGTGCTTCGCCAGTCGCAAGACATCCGGGCGCACGAACGGCTCGCCGCCTGAGAAAAGCAGCACAGGACTGCCGAAAGCCGCCACATCGTCGATGAAAGACAAAGCCGCGTCGGTATCTAACTCCTTCGGCTCGCCCTGCGTCGCGGCGTAACAGTGCATACACTTCAGGTTGCAGCGCGAGGTGACATTCCAGACCACCACCGGTTTCTTGTCGGCGGAAAACTGCAGCAGGTGACTGGGCAGGCGTTTAGAAACGCGCCCGTAACGCAAGGGGTCTGAAACTTCGACCGAACCCAGATACAGCTTAGAAATACCGATCATCCCCCTACCCCCATGTTATTGTGCCAATAATTCCGCCATAGTCGCGAGGCCAATCAACGCTTCTTCAAGCATTTGCTCCTGATGGGGTTTTCTCCCGCACACTCCCATACCCACGTACACACCCAACATACCCACGCGCTGCTTTCACTGACCAACCGAACTTTTTTGTTCCCTGACGCTGAAAGTCGCGGGCTCTGACATCACGACAACGCCTTCGGCGGTCGTGGCCTCGGCCCACAGGGTATACGTGCCTTCCGGCAAGCGGGACTGCGGCGGGCCCTGCTCCACAGCCACCGAACATTTCGCAGCGGCAGACCGACCCAAACGTTTGTGCCCCAGATAGATCTCGAGCGCCTGAATTTCCGCCACGCCTGTGACTTCGGCCGAGGCCGTGACAAAAGCCGGGCCGTCAATCACACTGCCTGCGGCCGGCACGGTGATCCGCACCGACGGTATAACGCGCCCGTCACGGGACAATGGCAAAACGAAATCGAACCGCCTGCCGTCATAGCGGCGGTCATCGGAATACGCCCGCAACCCCACGGCCAACATCCCTTTGTCATAATCCCCGGAGACCGGACGCAGGCGCACCTGCGCGCCCTCAGCGTCATGCGGGCTGAAATAGACCTCTTCCGTCACAAGGCCATGCTGCAGGACGCTCACCCGCAAGATTTCACAAGGCCGCGCCGATGGCTTCAGCCATGCCGTCAGCCCGCCAGCCTCTGAAACCTTGCCGGCGGACAAAGCCAACGCGGCCTCTGCGGCAGGATCGTAATTCAGCACAAACGGGTTCTGGACATTACTTCCGTCGACACTTTTATCATTCGACCGCGCGTTCGCCATAAAATTAAAAAATCCCGTGGCGGTGTTGGTGGCGGGCGTGATGCGCACAATCTGTTCTATATCAAAATCATTCGGACGGAAAACCAATGTTTCTTGTGACAGCGACACAATGCCTGGCACACTGGCGGCGCACAGAACACGTACCTCCTGCCCGGGCCTGTCGAGCAGACGCACGCCGACATAGCCTGGCGCACGCGCGTCGACATGATAGCTTTCGCTGCGCAAAAGCACCGTGTTCAATGATCCACGCAGAGACGAAAGCTGCATGACAGTTTCATAACCGATGCGGGCGCAGGCGTCATGGTAACCGCGCGGATGCCCGGTGTTGGCATGCTGCGGCTTGGGCTTCTCGGTCGGCAACTGGCAGCGTCCGGTGACCGCGGTGTAAATCATGTTGGCCAACATGAAAAAGAGCCAGTCATTCTCCCGCCCGGCCCCGGTGACCTCTGTCAACTTCGGATCCTGCTGGCGCGCCCGCGCCCACGCGACCTGATAGGGGATAAAAACCAGATCGTGCTCCCGCGCATAATCGTAACCCTCCATCAGGAGTGTCTCCAACACCCTTAAGGTGTTCAGCCCGCCGTTGGCGTCCGCCGGATTACGGCAGAAGACAGCAGCCAAAGGCGGCGGCCGGTTGGTCGGAGGGCTATCCTGCGAGGTATATAATTTCGCGTCCAGATACATGTTCATCTGCTGCATGTCGCCATACACCAAGTCAAACGACATGGAGTGCCGGTCAAAGCCCTCGCTGTACCACTCTTTCGGCGTCTTCCAAAACCACTCTTGCCACGCCGCGTCGAGGATGAAACGCAAATTATCGCCCAACACGTCTTCCTCGGCCGCGTTAGGCACATAAACCTTGAGCCTTTTCCTGACGCGCGGCCGCACTCGCACCACGCCCGAGAAATCGCCGACATAATGCTTGCGGACCCGCGCTTTTTCCACCGCCTCCCGCGCCGACAGCGCCAGAACCTCCGTGGTCTTTTTCACGGTCCAATCGGCTTGCAACGCGCCTTTGGGCACACGCGCCCCGGTCAACTGACAGAAAGCCGTCGCCGCAGTCAGGAAAGCGTTGGCACGGGCCCGCATCGGCGAGTTGCCCTCCATGCGATTACGCGCCAAGGTCTCGTTCCACGCGAACGCCGCCGGAACAACCTCCAAGCCGCAACCGTCGCCAACCCGGTAAACCGTGTTGGCGATCCGCAGAAAGCGGTTGTCACGGAAAGAACTGCCAGGCTTAGCCATCAGGATTAAGGCCACCTGCGCGTTGACAGCTCTGCAAGCCTGCGACACACACCTGACCCCTTCGAAGAACAATTCCGGGTATTTGCCCGCGATCTCGTCGGTTTCGGCCAGCAGGACATAATCATAACTGCCCGCCAACAGACGTTCACGCTCGACGCGGCTGTCAGGGTGGTGCCACCATCCCAGCAGCGTGCGGCTCTCGCCCAGCGTCTCATGCGTAACCTTCACCGGTTCGTCGGGCCAGGCGGCTTTAAGCATTTTCTCGATGTCGGCGCAAATCTTGGAGGCTTCAACCTCGCCGGGGTGCATGGCGCGAGAGAGCAGAGCCACGCGTATCGCACCGTCACGGTTTATATCAAGAGCTTTTGCCGGAAAAACGCCTGACACAGCCACCGTCAGCGCCACGGCCGGACCGACAAGTTTTGTGAAATTGCGGCGTCCGGTCATATTACTCCCGCCTTGGCCACAGCGCCCAGACCGTCCTTCATGCCTTTTTTCCCGACAATCCGCAGCAGCACCATCTCAAGCAGGAACATCTCGGGCAAGCCAGTGGAAACGAGCTTCTCGCGTAACTCCAGAATCCTGAAGCGGGCGACACGCAAATCGTGCAGGGTGTAATTGACGACGTGCGCCATTTTCTTGCGCAGCATCCAGCCAGGCATAGTCTGCACGTTTACCGTCAGCTTCTCCAACATCGCGGACTCTGCCGGGCTCAGATCACGCGCGCACCAGCGAGCCTGCCCGTTGACGCAAGATATCCATTTGCGGTCATAAGCCTCGCGCAACACGAGCAGCTCGCGGACGTTTTTCTCCAACATGGCCGCCAGCCGGATGCCGACCCCTTTCTGCCCGCGCATGCGCCGGAGTGTGGCCAACATGCCTCCGGCGTCGCGCGCGCCGAAAGCGTCCAGCAAGTCCCATGCCTCCGCCTCTTTGCCGACAGAGGTGATCTCATGCACGTCTTCAACGCGCACCTGCCCGGCATCGCCCACATACAGCCGTAACTTCTCGATCTCCTGCTCCAGCGCACGTGTGTCGAAGCCCACCCTTTGTATGAAGGCAGCCCGCACTTCGGGAGACATCGCCAACCCCGCTTCTTTAAGCATACCGTCAACGCGCTGGGCGGCGCGCTGCTCAAGCTCCCGCGGTTTCAGGTTATTGCCGAAATCCTCGACCTCTCCGTTCTTCTGGCACGTTTTGAAAAAAACCGAGCCGCGCAAAATCTTGCGGGTGGTGATAAGCAGTGTCTGCCCCTCGGGCAGGCCATTCTTCAGGCAATCCGCAAGCTTGGCGACTGCGGCCTTGGCCGCCTCCGATTCCGCCACCCTTTCTCCTCCGGTCAGAAAATTCGCGTCGCGCAGCCAGACCACCTTCTCCGCACCGAAAAAACCCTGCGTCTGTACCGCCTCGATGCATTGGTTAACGGCTGCCTCGACCTCGTCGCCAGTGTTTTTGCGGCCGTCCACGACCTCCAGCCCGAACATGTCCTGTGATTTTGGCAGAACACGGACGATCCTCGCGCGCACGGAAGCTTCCGTCAGATAGTCGTCATCACCGCAGATTAAACACAATCCTCCATTCATAGGGCTCAATTATAAATCAAACCCGCACCGCTGGCGAGACCACAGTGTTGAGGTACGATTCAATAAAGTTGAATCAACACCCGGGTCAGGAGTTAGGAGTCGTGTTTAATTCCTAATTTTTAATTTCTAATTCCAAATGCGGCAGTGCGGGCGGGGCGTGGGGTTCTGCCGCTTTTGGCAGCGCGTTGGTATCGGACAGAAACTCGTCAGAAGCGCTGAAGGCAGCGTGCAGCCGTTTGAGCAGGTCGGCCACCAAGTCCTCCTCGCTTATCCTGATGAAGGGCTCGGTCTGGCCGCGATCCATCCAGAAACTCAGGCCGGCCGGCGGCGATATCCGGCACCAGTCGCCGTAAACGCCCCTGATTTCGACCCGCTCACCCCGGTTGAGGCTGAAAAGAGCCCTGGCCGTCGCGCTTGGCGCGCTCCTGACCTGACTCTTGTCAACCGCGACCCTGCCGTCTTTGACCAGATCGCGATAGATGTATAGCTCCAGAGATTCAGGCGGCCGTACCATAACCCGTTCTGATGCGGGATCCGACACCCCGCGCACTTCCAGTTCCGTGGCGGCCGGCAGCCAAGCGGCCACGCTCTCCTGCGGACTGTTTGTGCCCGCATACAGGGCGGCGCGCTGATCCGTGACGCGGACCATCAGGACTCGGCCAGCCCCGTCTTCAGCCGGACTGGCCGCAGCCAAAACGCGCGTCAGCGCGGCGACGCCCGCTATATGACACCGCCTGATCATGCTTGAACGCCGCAGACGTGAAAACAAAACCGCAACCGTATGCCCCAGAAATGAGGAGTATACGACTGCGGCCATACGTGCTTTACGGCAAAGACGCGCCTCTACACATCCGGCTTGGTTTTGCGCAAACCCAAACCGCGGTCGCCGTCTTTCCACTGCCCGCGTTTCTTCAGAAGATCGACACGCTCAAAACGCTTGAGCACATTGCGTTTAACCGTAATCTTACTCGCACCTTTTAAACTGGTATGTTGACTCATCGCTCGCCTCTATTCCTCTTCAAGTTTCCTTTTCAGTCAAAGAAGAATTTATAATACCAAAAAACCGCATTACCTCAACCCAAAACCATCCGCGTACAAAACGCAACTGGCGCCCATCCAAGAATTGGATTGTCGGAGGCGGATGCCGTATCTTATACTTTAACCCGTTTATGCGAATCCTCACACGTTATGTGCTACGCGAGTTCATGGTGCCGCTGACCTATTGCCTGACCGGGTTTCTGGGCATCTATGTGGTTTTCGAGCTGTTCGATTCCTTCAACCGCCTCATAGAAGCCCGCCCCGCTTTCACGCAGGTCGTAGCCTTCTTCGCGGGTTACGTCTCGCCGTATCTCGAATGGCTGATACCGGCCGCACTTTTGCTCGGCACGCTCTACACCATGTGGAACTTTTGCCGCCACAACGAGATCACCGCCATGCGCGCCAGCGGCATGGGGTTTCTGATTATCGTCCGCCCGTTGCTGGCGGTCGCGGCTGTCATGGCCCTGGCTGTCGCCGCCATCAACGAGTTTTATGCCCCCCAGGCAGCCGAAGAATCACGGAATTACAGAGACGCGCGTTTCCGGACGCAACCCGGCAAGACCTTCGAGAACGTCCCTTATTATAACCAGCCGGCCAACCGCGTCTGGCGCATCAACCGCATCTCGTCCGACAACCCCAACCTGATCGAGGGTGTGCGCCTCTCTTTCGACCGCACCGACGGCAGCCGCATGCTCGACATCACCTGCCACAAAGCCGAGTACCTTGACGGCATGTGGTGGTTCTTCTACCCGCATTACCAGTATTTCGACGAGTTCAACATGCCGGACGAGAACCCTTTGCCAGCCTTGTCCGACCTGCCGTTGCGGGCCTTTCCTGACTTGAATGAGTCGCCGCGTGATTTCATGCTGATGAACAAAGCATGGGAGTTCTATTCCGTCCGTGACATGTTCCGTTATATCCGCACCCACCCGCACCTGACCAAAAAGGAGATTGCGTCTAAGTCCTTCGATATCCACGCGCATCTGGCAGCCCCCTTCTCGTGCATGATCATCACCCTTTTCGCCATCCCCGCCGGACTGGCCACCGGACGGCAGAGCGTCTTCAAGGGAGTCATAAGCGCGATAGCCATGTTTTTCGGGTTCTACGCCCTTTCCATCCTGGCCATGATCCTTGCCAAAAACTCGATGGTGCCGCCAATCCCCGCCGCCTGGTTCGCGAACGTTCTGTTCCTGGTCGTCGGCGCCATTATGTTTTACCGACAGCGTTGAACGGACCTGAGGGAGCAAACCAAACATGCCTGTATACGATTACGAGGCTGTTGACGCCTCCAAAAGCTGCCAGTGCTGCGGCGGCGGCTTCGAGGTGACGCAGTCCATACACGACCCGCGCCTGACCGCCTGCCCGCAGTGCGGCGCGCCCGTGCGCCGTGTCATAACCGTCCCCGCCATCGGCCGCTCCAAATCAGTGCTGGACGACCGCGCGAAATCCGCCGGGTTCACAAAACTCAAGCGGCTCGGCAAGGGCGAGTACGAGAAAGTCTACTGACACGCGCATGAAAGCGGCCAACCTCAAGATCCGCTCGCGCGCGCTGCAGGCCATCCGGGATTTTTTTCACAGCCGCGGCTTCACCGAGGTCGAAACCCCCGTGCGCGTGCCCTCCCCCGCCTTGGAGACCCACATCGACGCCCCGCCCGCCGGGCGCGCCTGGCTGCGGACCTCGCCCGAGCTGCACATGAAACGCCTGTTGTGCGCGGGCGCGGAACATATCTTCCAGATCGGCCCCTGCTTCCGCGCCGGCGAGTGCGGCCGCCGCCACAACCCGGAGTTCACCATGCTGGAGTGGTACCGCGCCAATGCCGACTATAACGACATCCTGGCCGACACCGAAGCGCTGCTCACGCATGTCTTCCGGTCTGTCAAAGGCACCACTGAGTTCCCTTATCAAGGGCAGCCCGTCAAGCTCGACGCGCCATGGCCGCGGGTCACGGTCAGCGCGGCGTTCCGGCAATGGGCCGGATGGGACCCGGTCGCCGCGTGGGACGCCGACCGCTTCAACACCGACATGGACGCCAAGGTCGAGCCCTCCCTGCCGCGTGACCGCCCGTGCGTGCTGACTGATTATCCCGCCGCCGCCGCCGCGCTGGCGCGCCTCAAGCCCGGCGACCCCTCGGTGGCGGAACGCTGGGAACTCTATGTCGGCGGACTCGAGATCGCCAACGCGTACAGCGAACTGTGCGACCCCGCCGCCCAGCGCGCCCGCTTCATCGCGGCCGCCGCCGAACGCCGCACCCTCGGAAAAGACGCCTATCCGCTGGACGAGCCATTCCTGCAAGCGCTTGCAAGAGGCATGCCGCCCTGCGGCGGGATAGCCCTGGGCGTGGACCGCCTGGTCATGCTCGCCTGCGACACCGCCGACATCGCCGACGCACGCCTATTCTGCCAACAGCCTGGCGCGCTTTTTTGAGCAGGGACCCTGCACTACCCGATCACAGCAATCTTGGCGGTATCAGCAATCCCTGCAATCCAGCACCATCTGTTCCGACAAAATTGTCTTAACAGCGTCTGCCTGTCTCTCGGCTTTTCGCCGCTTGGGGCAACCGCCGGATATTCCCCGTAAACGCGTCTTTATTGGCTTTTGCCCGAATTCTCCCATGCTCTCAAACCCTATGCATGCAGTGCCGGAAATGGCATTGGCATAATGCCTGCTTTCCAAAACACGTTGGCGTTACGCGTTACAAGAAAGGAAGTGAAATGAAAAGTGTTTTGGCTATGGTCGCGGTTTTGTTGGCCATTAATCTGAATGCGTCGGCGCAGCAGGCTGAGGTGGCGGAAAAGAGCCCTGACGCGGGACTGCGTTTCGATGCCACGCTTGATTTGTATTCGGCGTATGTCTGGCGCGGCTGCGTGTTTAACGACCGTCCGGTGTGGCAGCCCGGCGGAACGGTCTCGTACGCGGCGGGTGACTACGG
>CAYRZP010000009.1:0-2777 GCA_964428885.1 uncultured Lentisphaeraceae bacterium | reverse complement strand
CCCTCAACAAAGAAATCGCGCTGAGCGACCAGTTGACCATCGGACTGGACGCGGCGCTGGGAGCGGGCGACGACGACTACATGAACGGATATTTCGGCGAGAGCGGCTTCGGTTTGGCCGACCTCACGCTGGACGTTTACACCTTGTTCGCGCTCACCGACAATGTCGCGGTCGGCGCGCGGCTGGCCTGGACCTCGCTGTTGGACAGCGGCGCACGCGACAACAAGATTTATTGGCAAGAAGACATCCTTTGGGGCGGCGTCAACATCTCCGCCACGTTCTGACGCCTCCGGCATTATGCAATGAAAGAGCTTTTTTCACACGAAGCCACAAGGCTTAAATGTGAGGGTGTGTGAGATAAAAGCCTCAGCAGCGCGTGGCATCCATCACGCCGCGGAAATAACCGATCGACTCGGCTATGCCCAGCAAAGGGTCGTTCATGTCCTTCTCGTACTCAAGGCTGCATGCGCCTTCATAACCGACTTTCCTCAAGATCCGGACAAAGGCCGTCATGTCGATCTTGCCGCGCGGCATCTCTATGCCGCGCCCGCTCTTGTCCGGCGCGGTCACGTTCTTGATGTGGATGTCGTGGACGCGGTCCGCGTAATCGGCCATGGCCTTGACCGGGCAGCGCCCACCGTCGCGGTACTCGTGACCGATGTCCAGACATAAACCCACCCGCTTGTCCATGCCCTTGATCATTTCGATGCCGCTTCCCGCGTTAGGAAACAGCTCCGGCATGTCCGGCCCGTGGTTGTGGATGGCGTACTTGATGTCGTACTCTCGCACTTTGGCATCGACCAGCTTGAGCAGCTCAGCCGAAGCCACGCGCTTGTTTCCGACCTTATTGAACGGCACGCCGACCAGCACCTTGACGCCGACGCGTTTGGCATACCCGAAAGCTTTGTTGACCTCTTCCTCGCTGCCCATGTAGATCGGGCCGACACCGTACCCGGCGACGCCGAAGCCCGCGCACTTTGCGTGAAACGCCGCGATCTCTTCATCCGTGCTCTCGACAGGAAGATGGAAATCCTTGATGCACAGGTAATGCACGTCGACTTTCTTGAGCATCTCCAAAGTCTGATCAAGTTTAAACTTGTGGAAAGTGTATCCGGCCACCGCCAGCTTAAACCTGTCGCCGCCAGCCTGCGGCTGCTGCGCATTCGCGTTCAACATGGCGGGCGCGCCCGCCGCGACCGCCAAACCCAAACCGGCCTGCCTGAAAAAAGCGCGTCTGGTCGTCATATCCAGTCCTCCTAATAACTTGAACGTTGAGCGCTGAACGTTGAGCGTTACCTCGATTTATCCCCTCCGCTCCCAACTCCCAACTCCTAACTCCTAATTAGGTCGGATTCAACCAAGAGTTGAATCGGCCCCGCCTCACACCTCGTGGCACCAGCCGTGACGGTCCGGGATCTCGCCGTACTGGATGCCTTGCACCGTCTCGTAGAGTTTCTGCAAGACCGGGCCGCAGCCCGAACCTGAATCACCGATCCGGATCACTGTCCCGCCGCGGCGGATCTCGTGGACCGGGGTGACCACCACCGCCGTGCCGCAAGCCGCGACCTCGGCGAACGATGCGAGTTCTTCAAAAGGAATCGGACGTACCTCAACCTTCAGCCCCATGTCGGTCGCGAGCGTCTTGAGCGTCTCGTTGGTCACGCTAGGCAGGATCGAGCGCGAGGCCGGCGTCACATAACGTTTGTCGCGGGTTATGCCGATGAAATTAGAGGTGGCGAACTCCTCGACATATTTGTGCTCGCGCGCGTCCAAATACAACTCAACCGGATACCCTTCCCCTTTGGCCTTCTCGTGCGCGAAAAGGCTGGCCGCGTAATTTCCCGCGGCCTTGACATTGCCGACGCCCAAAGGCGCGGCACGGTCATAATCGTCGTAAATCAAAGCCTTGACCGGCTGCAGTCCGCCCTTGTAGTAAGCGCCCACCGGCACCACCAGCACGATAAAGGTGTATTCGCGCGCCGGCGCCACTCCGATCTGTTCGCCGGAACCGATCAGCAGCGGGCGCACATAGAGCGATCCGCCAGTGCCGTACGGCGGCACAAAATCCTCATTGGCGCGGATCACGCGTTCGACCGCCTTCAGAAAAAGATCCTCAGGCACTTCGGCCATGCACAGCCGCCGCGCCGTGAGCGCCATGCGACGGGCATTCTCGTGCGGACGGAATACCCGCAACCCGCCGTCTTTGCAACGAAAGGCTTTCAGGCCCTCGAATGCCGCCTGCCCGTAATGTAGGCAGGCCGCCGCTATGTGCATCTTGAAAAACGGCTCTTCCACCATCTCGCCGTCATCCCATTTACCGTCGCGCCAGACATACCGCACATGGCACCGCGTGTCCATGTACCTGAACCCAAGCCCGTTCCAATCAATGTTCTGCATATACATGCCCTTGTTCCGGTTTCGTACCAGCCTTTCGAAAAACAAATTACTCTACCGTTTTTCACATGCAGGTTGCAAGCCTGTGCAAAGCGCAGTCAGCAATGCCAGAAAAGGCGAATCTTAAGGCGGACACCATTCGGGCGTGCGCGCCGCTTGTTTAGCATCCCCGCCGTGTTTGTGTTTGTAACCGTATTATTTCGACCTGTTTCAGCCTGAATCAGACAATGTTGAATATCGGCTCTAAAAACAAAAAACCGCGAAATCCGTCAGGATATCGCGGTTTTCTGCCATTAAAAATGGTCGGGGCGAGGAGAGTTGAACTCCTGACCTTTTGCACCCCAAGCAAACGCGCTACCAGGCTGCGCTACGCCCCGTTGAAA